>NZ_OY759855.1 GCF_963662805.1 uncultured Cohaesibacter sp. | reverse complement strand
TTGTCGAGGATCGAGCGCATCAGCAGGAGCGCTTCGTGTTTGCGATCTTCCGGGGCAAAGCCGATCCCGGCCTGAATGGCGGCGGCCGTATTCTGCTGCGGCAGGACCTTGCCTTCCATCGACACGCTGCCGCTGGTGATCCGGTCGTAGCCAAAGATCGCCTTGGCCAGCTCCGAGCGCCCTGCCCCCATGAGCCCGCCCAGCCCGACCACTTCACCGGCCTTGATTTCTATGGATACATTCGAGATCGCCTCGGAACTGAGGTTATCGACCTTGAGAATGGTATAGTCCTGAATGCTGGGCGTCCGTGTGAACAGCGTACTGAGCTCACGGCCAACCATTTTCTGGGCGATGGTTTCCGTGGTCTCGTCTGAGGTCTCCGTCACGGACACGATGCGACCGTCACGCAGAACGGCGACCCGGTCGGACAGATCGACCACTTCGTTAAGCCGGTGCGAGATGTAGATGACAGCCTTGCCTTCATCTCTCAGGCGGCGAATGATGCGGAAAAGACGCCGAGCCTCATCGTCGGTGAGGGACGATGTCGGCTCGTCAAAGGCGATCAACTGGCCGCCGGCGCGTACGGCCCGGATGATTTCAATCATCTGTCGCTGGGCTGGGCCGAGATTCTCGCAGGACTGATCTGGGTCGAGATCCCCGGCCATGCCGAAGTCTTCAAGCAGTGCTGCCGTGTCCTTGAGCAGGCGAGAGCGATCCAGAAAGCTGCCAGCAATGCGCGGAAAGTTGCCAACATAGACATTCTCCGCGACGCTCATGTAGGGAACGATTTCGGGTTCCTGATGAATGACGCGGATGCCCATGGCATGGGCTTCCCTACTTTGCGAGAACCTGACCGGGTCGCCACCAAACAGCACGGATCCCGTATCGGGCGGGAAGACGCCCTCTAGGATGCGCATCAGGGTCGACTTGCCTGCGCCATTTTCTCCAACCAATGCCAGCACTTCTCCGGGTGTGAAGCTGATCTCCACATCCGCCAGCGCCTGGACCACACCGAAGCGTTTGGAGATGTTGGTCATTCCGAATATTTGTTGCATTTCGCCTCCAATCCAGATGCGAAGACCAGGTTGCTCGTCCCTATTGCACGAGACCTTAGCAGCGCGGCCTTGACGTTTGTCCTTTGGCAACCCGGAGCTCGGTGGGGGCGAGATGACTTGCCAAATGCCGTCTTTGAGCCAGTGGCGGCCCCGCATAGAGCGGAGCCGCCAGTTTCAGGCTAGTTGCAAAGACGCTCTTTGTAGTCAGCGAAATTGCTCATGTTGACCAGCTCAGGAGAGGAATAGGTATTCTCTGGCAGTTCCTTGCCATCCTTGATGGCACCGAGCAGCAGATTGACGGCAACCTTGCCCTGATTTTCAGGGTTGAACCACATGGTCCCCTTGAAGGCAGAAGCGCGGTCATTGCCGAAGGCATCGCAGGCACGGCTTCCGTCGATGCCGACACCGATGCCGTTTTCAGCGGCGTAACCGGAGTTTTCCATGGCACGGGCAGCGCCGAGAACGCCATCATCGTTGCAAGAATAAAAGATCCAGTTGCTGATTTGCGGGTTAGCCGTCAGGGTCGTGGTCATCACGTCAATCGAGTTGACCATGGTGTTGTCATAGGCAACACGCGCAATGTCTTCGCGTTTGAACTCGGGGTTGGCTTTGAGGAAGGCGTCTTCTGCCCCCTTGTTGCGCTGCATGCAGGTGTCGGCCTTGCGGTCTTCGATCGATGCGATCATCACCGTGCTGGCGTCCCAACCGGATGCCTTGTAGAGGTTGGACAGCTCATCACCGACGGCGAGACCAATGTTGTAGGAATCGAGGCCAACGAAGGGAACCTTGGTGCCATCTTCATGATAGATGTCGTCATCGACAGCAACGAGTTTGACGCCGGCTTCCTTGGCGCGAGCGGCGACAACCGGGCCAATGCCGCGGTCAGGCACGACAATCGCGATGCCCTTGACGCCGTCACCGATCATGGTGTCAACAGCCGTGATGGCCATGTCGGCATTGAACTGCACGTCCTGAGAAACAAGCGATGCGCCTGCTGCTTCAGCCGCTTTCTTGGCGCCAACGACTTCGGCCACAAACCAGGGATGGTCGCCCATCTTGTTGATGTAGCCGATCTTGATATCGTCCGCGCTGGCGGCATTGGCCAGACTGCAAAGCGCGATCGCGGACCCCAGAAGTTTCGTGTACTTACCCATTGTATCTCCTCCACAAAGACGGGTGTTGAATTTAGACTGTCGCAGAAGGGCGAGTCTCCCCTGCCCTTTCAACCTCTTGAAAAAGCTCGGCTGCAAGTGCGTGATTGGGATCGCCAACCAATGCCTTGTCCAGCCAGCCAGACGCCGCCTCCTGCTGTCCGCGTGCCAATGCAACCTGAGCCAACATCACATAGGCGGAAATGTTCTGCCTGAGCTGGATGTCATCCTCGAAAATCAGCATCGTCGGAAGAGAGGTAGCAAAATAATCGATCCGCGCCTTGCTCTCGAGCAAGTTTTGGGCAAAAGCCTCCAAAGCATTGCAGACTTCCTCTGCTTCTGCCTCTCGGCCCAGTTCACGCATCGACAAGATCGAGTAGTAGGTCTTCTCCGAGAAGGCGCGCACTTCCATGCTCAGGAAGTCGCCCTTGAAATTCGCGGCGGCTTCCCAGTGCTGGCGGGCGATGCCATTGTCTCCTGCCATTGCATGGGCCACGCCGGACCAGTAGTGGGCGTCGGACTGGTTGGCGAGCAAATGCCGGGCCTCGCCGAGATTGACCGGGCTCGTCATGGCCGCATGGAAGGCCTTGCAGGCAGTTTCCGCATCCTCAGCTCTCAGCGCGGCTTGTCCCTTGAGCAGCCATGCTCGCGTGAATTGTTCGAGCACCATGCCCTCCCCGCCTTCCCAGGGCTGGAAGTTTCTCTGCTCTATGACCACAAGCGCCCGGTCGGGCTGACTGGTCTGATTCAGCAAGGCAGCATATTCGACGGTGAGATCGTCACGCTGTCCGACTAGTGCCAGATTGGCTTCGAGTTCGGCCAGTCGCTTCTCGGGGCTCTCGCCAAGGCGTTTCCAGAGCTGATCCCGTTCGTAGAGAAGCCGCGCGTCGTCCGGATTGGCCGCAAATGCCCTGTCATAGGCTTCAAGCGCGGCTTTGGTGTCCCTGCGAATGTTGTGGTAAGCGATCCCGAGGTTGCGCCAAGGGATCGAAAAGCCCGCGTGAAGCGCGACGGATTTCTCCCAAAGCTCGATGGCATCCTCATAGCGTCTCTTGTCATAGTAGAGATTGCCGAGATAGTAGGGTGCCATGGGATCGTCGGCGTCCGCCGTGATGGCGTCAGACAGAATTGCGATCTCGTCCAGCCGACAGGGGAAGCAATAGTCGCTGCTGGCAGCTCTCGCCAACTGGCGCTGCTTTTTCGCTTCATCGGGCAGTCCGATGCGGTCTGCAAACGAGGCGGCATAATAATGGACCAGAGGCTGAGCCCCAGAATTCGGCGCTGTCATGCAGCGGCTGGTCAGCTCGAAGGCCCGGGTGACATTGCCCATGCGGGCGTAGTCGAGGGAAAGGTCAAGCAGGACCTGCGGATCAACACTCAGCGACTGCTCCATGGCGTCACGGGCCAGATAGTCGAGGGGATCAAGCGCAAGCGTGTTTCGGAAGAGACTGTCCGCCTCGTCGCTGTGGCCCATCGCTCTGAGGCAGAATGCCTTGAGGTTGCGTGCGCGGAGGTTTTCAGAGCTGTGCCGCAGCACCACCTCCACCCTTACCAAGGCCTCCGACCAGTCGTCACGTTGGGCGTCAATCTCGGCCATTTCCAGATGGCTCGGTGCCAAATAGGCCATATTCCAGCTTGCCTTGCCGAAGGCGTCATAGGCGGCGTCATTACGTCCGAGATAGCGCAGGGTCAGGCCGAGATTGTAGAAGGCCTCACCATCGATCGGATTGGGGTTGCGCATCCGCAAGCGTTTCAGCGCCTGACGGAAGAAGGCTTCGGCCTTGTCGAATTCACCGCGACGCAGGTGCCAAAGCCCCATGGCATTGCTGCAACGGCTCTCCATGGGATCACGCTTGAGTGCTTCGATCCAATAGGCCTCTGGCACACGGGTCGCATGGCGATATTGGCTGAGATGCAGGCCCGTCAGGTAAAGCTCTTCGAGGCTGGCAATGGCTTCGGGGGCTGGCGGCTCGGTTGCAGACTCTGTCGGATCATCATCCCGCTCGGGGAAGCGACCCCACTCAAGCACGACCTGACCTGCATCGTTGACGATCACCAGCTCCAGATCCTCGCGGGCAACGTCAGCCTTCAGATCCGCTTCAAGAAACAGCGCTTCGGACGGGGTTGCATCGGTGCTCCATGAGGTGAGAGTTTCGCCGTGAGCTTTCAGACGAACCAGAAGGCCCGAAAATTCCACGACCGCGTGGAGTCCGATCCGAACCTTGCGCGCCTCAAGGGTGACGCTGACTGCCATCTCTGCGGAAGCCTGATCGGCCGGGCCGATGTCGCGAATGCCATACCAGTGCTGGACGAAGACCTTGGTCTCACCGGGCGCAATGAAGGAGAAATCGGGCTGGTTGTCAGTGTAAACACCCGCCATCAGTTCGATATAGGGCCGGTAGATACCGTTCTCGTCCGGATCGGTGAGATTGCGGTCCCAAGCATAGCCGAATTCGTGGTTGCCCCAAGTCCACTGCTTCTTGCCCGGCGACACATGGCGGTCGGCAACATGCACTAGCCCGGCCTTGGCGGCATGATCGTAGCCGCCAAAGAAGGAGGCGGTCGTATCGACGCACATGTAGGAGGTCGGAACGGGAATATTGGCATACCAGCGCATGTCGTTGGGCGCATAATTGCCTTCGGGAACGAACTGCCGGGGCGCTTCTGCTTCAGGCACCCCGGCTCGGGCACGCTCACCATAATTCACGCCATAATAGTGCCCCTCGCAATGGGGGAAGGAAATCATTGCCCGCTTGGCGTGGTCGGCAACCCGGGTCACGTCACCGGGGAAAAAGCTCTGATAATGCTCGTGAACTTCCGTTGCGGCATTGGCCCACCACATCACGGTCTGCGTGAGCGACGTCCTGTTATAGAGGCGCACAAGAACATCAAACCGCGCCACGCCGGGCTTGAGCTGGATGCCGTGCATGCCTTTCATGCGGTTCATCGGCTCATGCTCGCTGAGCCAGAGGGTCCGGCTGCCATCATCGCCTTGCTCGATGGTCCAGTCAGCAGGCATGTAGGTGCTGGGGCGATGGTGTTGCGGCCAATTGAACTCGATGCCGCCGGACACCCACGGCCCGGCGAGACCGACGAGAGCTGGCTTGATTGCACGGTTGCGATAGATAATGTCGTAGCCGTTGATCTTGTCGATGGCAGCATAGATCCGCCCGCCAAGTTCGGGGAGGACAATCACGCGAACATAGTCATTCTCGATGAAGAGCGCCGTCCATTCCCGATCAACCGGATCACTCTCGACCCGATCAATGAAAGGAAGCGGATAGACCCGCCCGGACGAGCCTTGAAACACACGCTTCTCAAGGAACATGGGATTGCGTTCAGCTGCGGCTGGCTCGTAGGTCGGCAGGACCAGCTTCTGGACCCATGCCTTCACGGGACCCGTTTCCGCAGCAGGCGCGGGGGCGAGATGAGAATAGTCTGTCATTGCTGCTTTTGTCTCTGACAGCCGTTTGACCAAAGGCTGGAGACATCCTCCGCAGACCATGGTGCCCGTCATCGGAGGGAAACTGAATGGCAGATTTGACGAACCATATGGATAATATTCTGATATCTATCTCTAGCAAGGCGATGCCATTCCTGCATTTTTTCGCAAATTCCAGTTTTCAAGGCCTGTCATATGAAGCTACAAAGCGGATTGCCATGGATAATTGTCCGAATTATACTTCCGACTAAGATGCCATTGGCAAAGGGCGGGTTGCTCCAGCACCGCCGACAAGGGAGGGCCACATGGATCCATTTCTCATGGCGGGTCAGAGACAGATCAGGGAAGGCTTTCCCGGTCAGAGGTCGGCGGTTCTGCCGCGCTCCGTGGTCTCATCGTGGCTGGCCAACGATCCGCTGTTCGACATCGTGCCCAGCGACGTGGGCTATTACCCCTCCGCCCAGTCCCATTATGTGGACCGCCCCAAGGGATCAGCCCAGCTCATTCTGATCTATTGCTTTGCCGGTGAGGGCTGGGCTCGGGTTGGCGGCCATGATGTGCGCGTCGAGGCCGGGCAGGTGTTGGTGGTTCCGCCCAATACGCCCCATGTTTATGCCGCCGACCAGCATAACCCTTGGACGATCTACTGGATCCATCTTGCCGGGCGCAAAACCAAAACCATTCTGCGACTGCTGGAACTCACACCGCCAGCCTATCTCCTCTATCCCGGCCATGACCCCGCGCTGCCGCCTCTGTTCGAACGCATCTGGCATCTTCTGAACAGCGACTATTCCGACGAGAGCCTTCAGGCCGCTTCGACCTCGACCCATCAGTTGACGGCTCACCTAATCGGCATGCGCCATCGATTGCAGGATGGGGAAGACAGCCACAGCGCGCGGATCAAGCATGTCATCGAAGTCATGAACCGGGCACTGGACCAAAAGCTCACATTGGAAGAACTGGCGCGGCATGCCAACATGTCCAAATCCCACTTCGCCTTCGTCTTCAAAAAGCGCACCGGGTTTGCCCCGCTCGACTATTTCATGCGTCTGAAGATGCAGCGGGCCTGCTTCCTTCTGGATACAACCAGCTTGCCCGTCAAAGCGATCGCGTCGGTGCTCGGCTTTGAGGACTCGCTCTATTTCTCCCGTCGCTTCCGGCACATTCACAGCTGCTCGCCAGTGCAATATAGAGCCATTCAGAAGGGCTGATCTTTTCTGTCTCTCTCGCAGCACCCTCCTCCATTAGCGGCGTATCCCCGCCTTGTCAGAACAGGCGCAAGGCAAGAAAGGCAACGCCGCCGAGCATCAGAAAACCGGCTGCAGCCAATAGGCCATCACGCACGATCAAGGCGGCAGCAAAGAGCGTGACGGCGGCTCCAAGGATCGATGAGGAGAAGGGAACAAGCTCAAGGAAGGGCATGGTCAGACCGCATAGCAGGCAGACGAGCTGCAACAATCGTCCCGCAGGGGGATTGATGAGAAACGAAAGCCTCTTCCTGGTGTAGCGGTCAATGACCCCGGCAGGCTTTTCAAGAAAGGACAAGGCGTCCTTGAACTTGGCTGTATCCACTTCGCGGCTCAGCAGCCAGCTGGGGAACCAGAGACTGTGACGGCCCAGCAAGGCCTGTGATGACACGATGGCAATGGTTATTCCCAAAATGGTTGAAGCGGTTGGAATGCCGCTGAGTGGCGAGACCGCCAGCAGCGCTGGCAACAGGATCAAGGCACCATAGGATTCCTGACCGAGCGAATGCACCGTATCTCCGAGTGTCGTTGTCTCTCCATTGGCAGCCTCCTGCGTTCGCTCAAGAATGGCGACCACGGAAGCATCGTGTTCTTTTCTGTTGTCTTTGCTATCGGACATCTGTCCCTTTTTCATCTGTGAGGTGGCGGGCGCATCATGGATCGCCACGGCCCTTTTCCTTACAACTCCAAGACTTGGTCGGAGGTTCCCTTACCGAGCTAAAGCTCTTGCTATCGACCAGCGAAAACGGAAGGCGGACAGTTTCGCACATAGCAGTGCTCCGTCCTGTTTTGATGATTGCCACTGCCTCGATAAGCCATTATGTTTCTTGCATGTTTGACGCCTCATCATCACGCAAGTGGCCCAAACCGAACCTTGGTTTGACGCCAGTTCCGGCGAAAGAATAATTGAAGATGGGCGCAGTGCTTACCTGCAAGAAAAGCTGACGGGCTTTGGCATCCTTGCCTCGATCCGGCAGTCGAATGGATGTCATGCCAAAAACAATATCGGAAATCGCTGCCGCGACGGGATATTCCAGAACGACCATCACCCTTGTGCTCAAGGGGCGGGCGAAAACCTATCGCATCAGTGAAAAGGCACAGGACGCCATCAAGGCTTATGTCGCGGAGCACGGCGGCTACACGATCAACCAGACAGCGCGTAATCTCAAGATGAAGCGCAGCTATACGGTTGGTTTCGTGGTTCCCGATCTTGCCAACGCCTTCTTTGCCAACCTGATTGCCAATCTCGAGGTGATGTGCCGATCCGAGGACCTAGTCCTGATCACGACATCAAGCGGGGAAGACCCGGATGCGGAACTCAAGGCCATCAACAGCATGCTCGGGCGCGGCGTTGACGGCCTGATCATCGCCCCCTGTTCGCAAAAGAGCCTCGAGGCGGGACTGAAGCGGGCCAAGAAAACCCCGCTCGTGGCGATTGACCGACACTATCCGGCAATTTCTGTGCCCTTCATTTCGAGCAACCACACCAAGAGCGCCTGCATGATCACCAAGACGATTGCAGAACATGGTTGCTCACAAATCGCCTTTCTCTGCGGCCATCCCGAAAATCCCAGTATTGCCAATCGTATTCAGGGGTTCCATGACACGGCACGCGAGGCGGGCCTGAAGGATGATGATGCGATTGTGCTGTCCGTTTCGGACGACAGCATCGAAGCTGGCAAGCAGTTGGCGGCGGAATTGATGGGAGATCAGAAGAGCCTGCCGCCTGCGATCCTTTGCTCCTCGCTTCTGGTTCTTGAGGGGGCCATGCATCAGATTAAGTCCCAGTTGGGTCAGGTGCCGCCAGACCTTGTCATCGGCACGTTCGACTATGACGGCCTTCTGGAATTTTTGCCCAATCTGGTCTTTGCCATCAAACAGGACGAGGGCCAGCTCTCCCGCTCGATGTTCTCGCTGCTGAAATCTCAGATGGAAAACGAGGAAATGGACGAGGCGCATCAGATCATCGACACGAGTCTGGTTCGTCTGCAGTGCCAGAGCTCGCAATCAGAAGCGATTTGAAGCCCCCTACTGAGGCCCTTCCCGGACGCGCAACCCACGACCTCGACGGGGTTTCCGGGTGCAAGCTGTTTAAAAGAGGTCGTTTGGTCACACCGCTCTCTGGTCAATGAGCATCTCAGTTCGTAAAACAGGCCATATCCGAACTGGAGGAACGCCCCGATGTCGACCGCAATCATCATTCCCGCCCGCTACGGCTCAAGCCGTTTGCCGGGCAAACCCATGCTCGGGATTCTCGGGACAAGCATGCTGGAACGGGTCTGGCGCATTGCCAGCGCGACGACAGGTTGCTCGAGGGTCGTTATCAGCACGGAAGATCAGCGCATTGTCGAGCATGCGAAGAGCTTCGGAGCTGAAGCGGTCCTGACGCCAGAATCCTGCCGGAACGGCACGGAGCGGACCTTCGCGACCATCGAAGCGGCCAACATCGACGCAGACGCAGTGATCAATTTTCAGGGTGATGCGGTCCTGACACCGCCCTGGGTGATCCAGTCGATGATCGACGAGTTCGATGCCTCCGACAGTGACTTCGATCTCGTCACTCCGGCGACACAACTGACGGAAGAGGCGGTTGAGGCTTTGCGTGAGAGCAAGCTCGTCAATCCGGCGAGTGGCACCACGGTCGTGTTCGACAGCCACCACAATGCGCTTTATTTCTCCAAGACCATCCTCCCCTATTTCCGGTCTTCGGGCTTCACGTCTGTTTATCGCCACATCGGGCTTTACGGCTATCGGGTGCCATCACTTGAGCGCTACGTGTCCCTCCCCCCCTCGCCACTTGAGCAGACGGAAGGTCTGGAGCAGCTCCGGGCGCTTGAACATGGCATGAAGGTGCGCGTGGTCATCGTCGACTATCGGGGCCGCACCCACGCCTCGGTCGATGCTGCCGAAGACATCACCATCGCCGAAGAGATCATTCGCCGCGAGGGCGAACTGGTGGAGGCGAACAAGGCATGAAGCTCATTCTCGTCAGACATGGCAACACGTTCGGCCCGGGCGACCGGGTCTGCTGGGTAGGCGCTCGCAGCGACCTTCCCCTCGTTGACAAGGGCAAGGCACAGGCTGCCGAGGTCGGCGAAGCTCTCAAGGCGAGCGGCCTTGCACCGTCCGTGATCTATTGCGGACCGCTGAAACGCACCGTCGAGACCGCAACCATCGCCGCGCGAACCGCCGGATGGGCCGACGTTGACATGGAGATCTCGGACGCGCTCAAAGAGATCGACTATGGCGACTGGGAAGGCAAGTCCAACGATGATATCCGCTCCGAGTATGGCGACGCGGACATTGATGGCTGGCAGAAGGACAGTGTCTGGCCCGAGGGCTATGGCTGGAAGCCGGGCGTCAATGCCATTCAGTCAAACTGGAAGGCGATGATCTCTTCCATCCAAGGCAAATATGGACCCGATGCAGTGGCTGTGATCGTAACCAGCAACGGCATACTACGGCTGGTTGCGCCCGAATATGGCATATCGGCATCTGCAGCCAAGGTCGGTACAGGGCATATGTGCCTGATCGAGGACGGGGTGGTCAAAGTCTGGAATTCCAAAACACTCTCCTGAAGCCGCAGCCTCCACTTGCGGCTCTGGTCTCGGTCTCCTCCGACCGATCATAGGCTCTGCATGCCCGCTTCCCTGATCCATTCAGAGAAGCGGGCGACGCTCACCAGTTATTGCTTCATGAGATCACGGATCTTGCGGTCAGCAGACTGCAAGAGGCCGAAAGCTTCAAATTTGGCATTGTGCAGCTTGCGCACGTCACCGCTGTCCGGTTCGACAAGATCCTTGATGCGGGACATGGTCTGTCCGGCCTCAACAAGATCCTTGAAGCGGCCTGCAGCCACGGCACCAACAATGGCACCGCCAAGAAGGACCGGCTCAGCGGTTTCAGGCAAGGCGATCTTGAGGCCGGTGGTATCGGCGAGGATCCGGCGGAAGAGCTGGCTCTGTGCCGCCCCGCCGCTGAGGACAAGCGTCTCGATTTCAACGCCGGATTTGCCAAGCGCTTCAACGATCTGGCGCGTGCCGTAGCAAAGGCCGCAGAGACCTGCCACATAGAGACGGACCAGACTGTTTTCAGAGCCGTCAAGGGTCAGGCCGGAAATCACGCCTGTGGCTTCCGGGTCGGCATAAGGCGCGCGGTTGCCGAGAAATTCAGGGACCACCTGCAGGTCCTTGGCGAGCCATGCTACCTGCTCCATGGAACCGGCAAGTTTGAGCGCCAATTCTTCAAGATGAACAAGGATCGGCTTGTTGCCTGCGGCCTTCTTCACCCCGGCATAGGCGGGATGCAAGGTGATCAGATGATCAAGAGCCGCACCGTAGGCTGACTGTCCGCCTTCGAGCAGCCAGTATCCGGGCACCATGGCACCGTGATACGGGCCCCAGACGCCATCCACGAAGGTTGCGTCCTTGGCCAGAGCCATGGCACAGGCAGATGTCCCCATGATAAGGGACATCTGCTTCTCCGGCTCCAGGGTCGTGCCGTCGGGCAGACGGCCGGCAAAGGTTCCAACGCCGCCACTATGGGCGTCGATCAAGGAGGCTCCAACCGGCGTACCGGCACTCAGCCCCAGTTCCTCAGCCGACTTTTCGGTCAACCCGTCGCCGAGAGGTGTCGCGATGTCGAGGATTTCATTGCCGATGCGGGCAAAGTCGTTGTTGGCGAGCTCACCAAGACCCACAGACCGGAAATAGTCGGCGTCCCACGTCTTCTCGTGAGCCATGTAGGTCCATTTACAAGTCACGGTGCAGACAGAGCGGGCCGTCGATCCGGTGGAGCGCCAGGACAGGAAGTCCGCCAGATCGAAAAAATGACCTGCAGCGGCAAAGACGTCCGGTTTGTGCTCTTTCAGCCAGAGCAGCTTTGGTGTTTCCATTTCGGGAGAGATCGTGCCGCCAACATAGTTCAACACCTGATAGTGGCCGCAGTTGATGCGGTGTGCCTCTTTGATGGCGCGATGGTCCATCCAGACGATGATGTTGCGATCCGGATCATCCGAGGGGCCGACAGGGAGCGGGGTGCCTTTGGAGTCGAGCACCACGAGCGAACAGGTGGCGTCGAAACCGATCCCTTTGACGAGGGACGGATCCTTGATGCCGGCATCTGCAAGAACTTTCTTCGTGCAGTAGCAGATGCACTGCCAGATATCCTCGGAGGACTGCTCGACGATATGGCCCTCTTCGCGCCACATCTTGATGTCCTTTTTCGCGACACCGAGGAGGGTTCCGGCCTCGTCGAACAGGCCTGCCCGTGCACTGCCTGTGCCCACATCAATGCCGATGAAATAGTTGCTTGCGCTCATGTTGCCACTTCACGGATCAAGAGGATTGTCCCCTCTCCGTGCTCCCGAATTCGATCGTCTGTCTTGGTAGGATCGGCGGAATTCGTACTCTTCGAAATTCCGTTGTGACTACGCTGCCAACTGACTGTCGGCAGCGCAGATTTCTTGAATGTGTCCGCTTGGCCTCAGGCCTTCAGAGCGGAGCCGTCGGCGTCTGTGCCACAGAGGCTGACTTCCATGCCGAGCTCGCTGGCAAGCGCGGCCTTGGTTGCCATGGCCTGATCAGCAGCAGCGGCATCGGTCGCATAGACCACCTGAATGTGGTTTGCCTTGTGGCGTGCCATCATCTGGTCGCGGCTGACGCCGTAGAGAACGCCATGCATCATCGGCCATGCGTAGTCGGTCTGGGTCCAGCGCCGTTCGGTCTCTGCTTCCGGCAACGAGATCGCCTTGCCGCGACCGATGTCCATTTTCAGCTTGCCGTCTTCGACGAAGACGCGAGACCAGACGATTTCGCCCGGTTTGGCAATGCCGCGCAGGGTGCCACCACCAGCGGGGAAGAACATGGCTGGCTGACGCATGGAGGAACTCTTGTCATAGCCGCCATGGTGAGCTGCCGGAGCCGCGCCTGAGATTTCGAACACCCAGACATAGTCGTCGGTGGTGCCGGACTGATCATAGTCACCCCAGCGCAGATCGTGCAGGGTCGTCTCTACAGGCTGACCAAGGGCACGGTGGATGCGGTTGGTCATCAGGGCATCGAGACCGGCGCATTCGTCAACCTCGTTGAAGTGGACAATGGCCTGACCGTCGCGGATGACTTCTCCCTTGAGATTCTTGACTGGAGGACGCTCGTCGTTGTTGAGCAGACCTTCGACCAGATCCGAAGCTGGCAGCAGATCCTTGAGGCCCTGCTGATACTGGATACCGATGGTTTCGCAGCCGAAGTCCTCGGCGATGCGAACCGCAGCGATGTACATCTTGCACTGCAGAAGCACCTGTTCTTCGATCAGATCGGTTGCGCCATCCTTGCCGTAATGGAAGGTGATGCCGCTCTTGACGAGCCAGTCGTAGGCTTCTTTGGCGTCTTCGTCAGACACCTGCGTCGTGGCATAATAGAGCGCAGACTGGGACAGGCGTTCCTTGAAGATGCCCAACGGGAACAGCATTTCATCAGGGATGATCGCGTTGTACATCCCCATGCAACCCTCGTCGAAAATGCCCATGATCGAACGCTTTTCGCGCATGTCTTCGGCAATTTTCTTCGCCAGTTCGCTAGCTTTCGCATTGGATGTCGAGCTGTAGGGCTTCACATGGCTGGTGTCATGGGAGACCGTGCCGGTCTTCAACCATTCACCAAGGCGCTCGATGAACCATTCGTCGGAGAAGTCGACGCTCCACAGGGAGGAGTATTTCACGCCAGCCTTAGTCAGGGAGCCATTGAGGTTGAGAAGGCCAACAAGACCGGGATAGGTCGGAGACCAGTTGCCTACTGTCAGGATCGGCCCTTCGTGGGCGATCAGACCGGCCAGCAGGTGCTGGGAATACTGCCAGACGGCCTCGGCAACGATCAGGGGTGCCTTGCGGTCGATATTGGCGAAAACTTCGAGACCCTCTTTCTGGCTTGCGATGAAACCGTGCTTGAGGTCTTCCTTGTAGGGATGGGCGCGCTGGACAGCGCCGCCGAGGCTTTCGATCACCTTGGTCAGCTTCGCTTCCATTTCGACTTGGGCAGGCCAGCAGGTTTCGTTCGCGCTTGGGCGCAAGTCACCACTTGCGACCAGATACGCCATTGTTTTTTCGGTCATAAGCTTACTTTCCACGGCGGATGGGCTAGAGATTTGAAGCAGTCATCCTGCATAAAGGGCCGGTTGGCGGCCGAGAAGTGGCCGCCGCCAGTCCAAATGGAGCTGGCGACAACCGTTCTTGGGGGACTTTTGACCTATTTGATTTCGTTCATCAGAACGTCGACGATTTCATCACCGGCAGTTTCACGAACCAGATCTGCAACATCGGCAGTCTTGTCCTGGAATTCTTTCATCTGCTCTGGGGTCAGATCGACGATGGTCATGTGTTTGGCGAGTTCAGCGCGCTGGCTGTCTTCAAGCTGTGCCTGAACTTCCCACTGGAAGTTGGTTGCAGTTTTGAAGCCTTCGTCGACAACGGTTTTCAGATCGTCCGGAAGGCTCTCGTACCAGTCCTTGTTGATCATGGAGATGTTGGCGAGGAAGATGTGACGGGTGTTGGTCATGAAGCCCTGAACTTCGTAGAAGCGCTGGGACAGGATATGGCCGTAGGGGTTTTCCTGACCGTCAACAACACCCTGCTGAAGGGCACCATAGAGCTCGGGGAAGGAAATCGGGGTCGGAGCGGCACCGAGATCTTTCCAGATCTTGATGTGAACCGGGTTTTCCTGAACGCGAATGCGCAGGCCGGCTGAAGCGATATCTTCCGGAGTATGCACTTCGGTTTTGGCGGTGGTCAGGTTACGGAAACCACCGTTCATGATGCCTTCGTAGCGCAGGCCTTTTGCATCGAGTGCCTTGGCGATTGCTTCTGCAAGCGGGCCTTCGTTGACCAGTGCCTGACGTTCCTTGTCATCGGTAGGCATGACGTAAGGAATGTCAAAGACAGACAGTTCAGGGATGAACTGGGTTGCGCCAGAAGTAGACATCGGGCCGAACTGGATGTCACCGAACATGGTCGATTCCATGATCTCACGGTCACCACCCAGAGCGCCACCCCCCTGATCGACCACTTCGATGCGGCCGCCAGATTTTTCTTCAATCTCGCTTTTGAGTTTGAGGAATGCCTGATAGATCGGATGGTTCACGTCGGACAGCGTATGAGCCATGATCATGGTATAGTCTGCAGACCATGCCGGGCTGGTTGCCATCATTGCCGCGAAGGCAACACCGGTGAGAAGCTGGTTAATTGGTTTCATGGTTTCACTCCCTTTGGTTGAATTGGTTCGAGTTTCAAAAAGCATCGGACATAGGGCCTTATCCGAAGGCGTTTGGAAGCCACAAGGACAGGCTTGGGATGTAAGTAATCGCAGCAAGTCCAAGGATCAGCAGGAACAGCGGGACGGGCAGTCCCTTGCATATCTCCACAACACTGAGTTTGGTCAGCCCCGTTGCAATGAAGATGTTGGCACCGACCGGCGGGGTCACAAATCCGATTGCAAGGTTGGTGGTCATGATCAGACCGAAGTGCAGAGGATCAATGCCATATGGCGACACGATCGGCAGGAAGATCGGCGTCAGCACGATGATCGCAGCCAATGTTTCCATGAACATGCCGATGAGCAGCAGCATGAAGTTGATCAGCAGCAGCAGCATGATCGGATCGCTGACGACGCTGTTGATGATGTCGCCAAGCATGACCGGCACGCGCAGCAGGTTGAAGACGCGTCCAAGAGCAGCGCCTGTACCGGCAATGATCAGGATCGGGGCAACCGTTAGGGCGGTGCGTCCAACCGTGTTGATCAGCTGCATAAAGGTCATTTCACGGAAAACGAAGATGGAAATGACGGCACTATAGGCAACCGCAATTGCAGCGGCTTCGGTCGGGGTGAAGGCACCCGAATAGATACCGCCAAGCACGACTACCGGAGCGAGCAACGCCCAGAAACTCTGGCAAGTTGCCTGAATGAGCGGAATCTTGCCTGCAGTGGTTTTGATCTTGTCCTTGTGCTTTGTGCCGTACCAGAAGGCCCAGGCAGACAGCAGGAAGCCGATGGTCAGAGCAGGACCGATGCCAGCCATGAACAGACGGCTGACGGAAACGTTGGCAGCCATGCCGTAGATGATCATCGGGATACTGGGAGGCACGATCACGCCGAGGGTACCGGCAGTGGTCACGAGGACCGTGGCGAAACGCTTGTCATAGCCATTGTCGACCAACAGCGGAATTGCCATGGCACCGATCGCGGCAACAGTTGCCGGAGAGGAACCGGAGATGGCACCAAACAGCATGCAGGCCACGACCGTCGAGATGGCAAGCCCACCGTTCAGACGACCGAGCAGAGCATCGGCGAAGCTGAACAGACGGCGAGCAAGGCCGCCCTGGGTCATGATATCACCGGCGACCATGAACAGAGGCACGGCCAGCAGCGGGAAAGAGTCGATCGCGGTCACGATCGTCCGGATCACCTGACTTGAGTTGATTGGCGCGCCCAACCAGCCGGGCACGAATGCGGCCAGACCGAGAGACATCGCGATGGGGATCGTCAGGAGAAGAAGGAACAGGAACGAAGTCAGGGCAACGATAGGATACATCAGTCAGCCTCCTCCACGGGGGTTCCCAGAACTACATCGCTGGGACGCCGGATTTGCAGATAGATCGCCTGGATGGTGCGAACAGCGGCGAATGCGACACCTACGGGCAGAGCCGCGTAGACCATCCACATGGGCACCTGAAGCGTCGGGGAGAGCTGTCCGATGGCCATGACCCGCTGCACGAACGGGATGCTGTAGTAGAGAATGACGCCGCAGAAGACCAACATCCCTGCGTAGGAGATGAAGGAGAAAAGGGCGATAGAGCGGGGACCGAAAAGAACGGGGGCAAAATCCACGATGATGTGGCGGGATTCCTTCACCGCCAGGCTGGTACCCATCATCGTGCACCAAACAAGCAGAAATCGCGCGAGTTCTTCGGCCCAAACGAGGGGCTCGGCCAGCACATAGCGCATGAAGACCTGCACCACCAACGTGATGGTCGTGGTCAGAAGCACGCCAGTAACGATTATTCGCTCCAGATGCCGGTCCAGAAAACCGATTACATTCATAAAACCCTCCCTTTGTAGCCTGTTATTGTTCGAGTTTTGTCGGTGCGAGAGCGGCAAGCCGCTCTCGCGAGGATTGGTGCGCCTAGAGAAGGTTTTTCGGCTCACGTCCCGCAAAAACATCAAGGATGGCGTTGGCGGTCAGTAGCCCTACTCCGTGATAGGTTTCGTAGGTTTCTGCGGCCGTGTGTGGCGTTGTCACGATGTTGGAGATCGAGAAGAGCGGATTGTCCGGTGAGGACGGCTCTTTCTCGTAAACATCGATGGCGGCTGCGCGCAGCTTGCCACTGGTCAGCGCTTCGGCAAGCGCCTTTTCGTCAACCAGAGCACCGCGTGCGGTGTTGATCAGATAAGCGCCATCTTTCATTTTGCCGAAGGTTTCAGCGTTCATGAAATGGTGCGTTTCCGGCAGGCTTGGCAGCATCATGCAAAGAACGTCAGCGGAAGATACGACCTCATCGGCCTCTACCATCGAGACATTCAGCGCCTTGGCTGCTTCCATGTTCGGATATTTGTCATAGGCGATGACTTTGACGTCGAAGCCCTGAAGTTTCTTGGCAATGAGGCGTGCAATGTTGCCGAAGCCCAGCAGACCAACGGTGCGGTTGATGATTTCGTCACCGACGAAACGATCCCATGCACCCTCTCTGGTCGTCACATGCAGCTGCGGCACATGCCTCATTGCACCGATAATAAGGCCAATGGTCAATTCCGCTACGGCATTGGAGTTGCCACCTGCCGCGTTTGTAACCTTGACACCGTATTTACGCGCAGTTTCAACATCAATGTTGTCGACGCCCACACCAAACCGGGAGATCACCTTGAGATCAGGCGCGATCTTGAAGACCTCTTCGTTCCAGTCATCAACACCGGCGACGACCGCTTCGACGCCATCAATGCGTTCCTTGATCTCATCATAGGTCATCGGTCGGCCAAAGGGGCTTTCGATGATTTCGCAGCCATTCTCTTCAAGCAATGCCTTGGCAGAGCTGCAGAGCTGGGAATAGTTGGTAGCGGTTACGAGTATTTTATGTGCCATTTATTCCTCCTTTGACCCTTACTTGACTTCGATGCCAAGCAGTTCGACCAGCTTATCGCCGAGCGCCAAAGTCTGTTCGACGTTGGTTGGGAAGTGGTTTGCGTAGTAACCACCGATCGGCCGGGTCCGGCACAGCTCGGTCGTGAAGTTGCCGATGGATTTCTGGAAGCTCTTGGCGCAAACCGGATAGTCCAGAGATTCCAGCAGAGCGGCAGAGGAGAGATACTGGGACAGCACTTCTGCTTTTTCAGGCTCGCTTTTCCAGTTTTCAACCAACCAGACCCAGAGCTGCGGATGGAAGTTGGCCATCACGCCGCTGTAGCCGTGGCAACCGGCCTTCAGGCTTTCCAGAACCGTCTGACCGTTGGCATTGGCGATATGAAGCTCACTGCCTTCGATCAGCTTGGCGCGACGCTTGAGCATGTCAAGGTTGCAGCAGGTGTCCTTGATGAAGGTGTAACGACCAGATTCTGCGCACCATTTTACGGCTTCATCAGGCAGAAGACGCTTGTAGGGGTATGGGCATTCATAAAGACCGACGCCGACGTTCTGCGGGATCTGAGCAGTCATCTCTTTGAGACGCTGAACAAAGACTTCGGGGGACTCGTCAGCCGTTGCCAGACGGTTACTGATCATGATCACGCTGTCGACGCCGGTGCCTGCCTGTGCCTGCAGCTGCTCTGCCTGATGGGAAAGACCGGACGCGGTGTGACCGGACGCAACGACAGGAACGCGACCGTTGGTGTAATCGACGACAAATTTTGTCAGTTTGAGCGACTCTTCATCGGAAAGGAAGAACATCTCGCTCGACTGACAGTTGGCAAAAAGTCCGTGAACACCACGCGCAATATACCAGTCAATCAGCCTTTCAAGCGATTTCCAGTCAATTTCCAGAGTGTCGGTGAATGGTGTCAGCATCACAGGCCATACGCCGGAGTGATGCTCGAGTGCCGCGTTGTCTTTATCAGTCATCGTTGCTGCCTGTTCTGTGTGGTCACGCGCGTGAGTAAAAGGCCGGGAAGACTGGTTCGGGGTCTGCTCATCGCGCATCGAAAGATACTGCTGGCTCGACATCTGCTTTAATTGAGAAGGAGTGCGATCTATTTGCTGATCATCGGTCGCGGATCTTGATCCTTGCATCTCTGGCACTGGTACTTTCAGGCAGGATGGCTGGGTCTCCTCACGCGCTCCGCTCAGACATCTGATAATCGCAAAACCTCCCAGGATTGCTTGATGTCACGAGTTAGCATTCGGTTTGTAGTGCATTTAAAGCCTAAAGGCAACCTCTTCGAGATCTGTTTTCTGACTTTGTGATACGATCTTCACTGACTTTTTTTGACCAATTCAATCCAGATCAAGTTCAACTTCACGAGTTCTGGCTTGCGTTGCACTTTTCGGTCTCTCTTGGCTTCCATCTTGTCTTAAAAGTTGCAGAGGGGATCCAATCAGCCTTTCGGGGGAGGATCATCGAACCGAGTGCTGGAGCGGTTCATTGAGTGGGGCGACAGGCCCCCTCCGCATGCGGGGACGTCTCTATTTGAGAGCGTCGATCTTTCCGCGATAGGTGGTCTGGCCTTCAATAATCTTTGCCAGCAGAACGTCGACAGCCCAGAATTTCTCGATAATGTCGAACGTGACGGCACGGCTCTCGATTTCAGAGAAGGTGCCGAGCTGCTGATGATAGAGTTTGGCCAGCTTCGGATAACCCATTGGCTCCGCCATTGCAGCCAACGCCAGATAAACAGACAATTCGTCAGCCAGTTCCGGATGATCCTGATGGCTGGTCATCAGCCATTTGTAGAGATCGGGATGGAAGTTGGTGAAGACGCCGGTAAAGCCACGGGAGCCAGCCTTCATGGCATCGAAGGCGATAGCAGCGTTGGCATTGACGATCGCAAGCGGCGTGCCCTTGGTCAGTGCAACGCGGCGTTTGACCGTTTCCAGATCGCAGGACACATCCTTGAGAATGACGAAGCGTCCGCTGTCTGCACAGAACTTGATTTCGTCATCGCTCAGCAGACGGCGATAAGGAGCCGGGCATTCATAAAGACCAAGCGGCAGATCTGCAGGCAGAAAATCGAGCAGCTCTTTCAGGTCATCAAGGAACTTGCTGCCGCCTTCCTGTTTGGCATCAAGCCGGTTTGTCACCAGAACGATGCCGTCCACGCCGGTTTTTGCAATGGCGGACAGTTCTGCTTTCTGGTCTTCAAGGTTCTCGCTGACATGGCCGGACGCGATTACGGGGACACGACCATTGACAACTTTTGCCACATGGGTCGCCAGAGCCACCCGTTCCTCAAGATCAAGGAACAGCATTTCGCTCGACTGGCAGACCGCAAACAGCGCGTCGACGCCGTTCTCAATATACCATTCCACCAGATTGGTGACGCCGGGATAGTCGATCTTGCCGCCTTTGAACGGCGTGATCATGACTGGAATGATCCCTTCGATTTTCTTGCTCATTCTTTTCTTCCTGTTTTTATGGCGGCTCACCAGCACGCACCTGGACAGCCGCTTGAGGGCTGGTGAAGACTTACTTCACAAACCCGGCAAGCTCATTTGCCCAAGGCAGACTGATCTGGCTGCCATGACGGGAACAGCAGATTGCCGCAGCGCGACTTGCCTGCTGCATGGCTTCTTTGAGCGGTAGTTTTTTGTCGAGAAAGGTAGCCAGTGCGCCAACGAAACAGTCGCCCGCGGACGTGGTGTCCTTGGCATCAACGGCAATGGCATCGACCTTGAAGGCTTTATCACCCTCGGCGGCCTCTGCCCCATCGGAACCAAGCGTTCTGATCACACAGATGCCGAGCGTCCTGCTGATGCCGGTTGCAGATGCTTCGCAGCCCAGCCAGTCGGCCACGAATGCGGCCTCGTCTTCATTGACAACGAGAATGCCGCAATCCTTCAGTGCCTCGATTTCGATTCTGGCTGCGGGAGCTAGATTGAGGATGCTTTTGACGCCAGCCTTCTTGGCCCGTTTCAGAAGCGCCTCGACTTCGCCCTTGTCGCTTTCCATCTGCATCATCAGGACATCGGCCCTTGCCAGCAGATCCTCATCGACGCTGGCAGCGCTGGCAAGCTCGTTAGCTCCCATGGCAACAGCGATGGAATTGTGCGCGCTAGCATCGACAATGACGGAAGCACAGCCTGTCGGCCGTTCCGTGACAGCCACCCGGCTGACATCACAGTCGGAACCTTTGAGATGTTCGAGAGCGACTTCTGCCAAAGCGTCAGAGCCCACTGCCCCGACCATTGCCACCTCACCGCCAAGGCGAGCCGCAGCAACTGCCTGATTGGCGCCCTTGCCGCCTGCACTCAGCGTAAAAGAATTCGCAAGGAGGGTCTGACCCGACTTCGGAGCCACATCCATCTGGAAAATCATGTCCGCGTTGAGCGAACCAAAGCAGATAATCATTCTTTACCTCCTCTTTGTAAGCGCTTACATTACTCTCAAAACGCTAGAAGTCAACATCAGAATCGCGCAACAATGTCGGCGCGAACGGGTTCGCAAAAAGAAAGCCGCTTTCCGATGAAAAACAAAAAGACAAATAAATCCGGCTCTTCCGAGCAAAGAGCGCGCGGAAACAAAGGCCAGGTCAGGCTGGCAGACGTGGCCGCTCTGGCCGGAGTATCCACAGCTACCGTGTCGCGAACGTTCAACGAGCCACAGAAAGTGAAGAAGGAAGTCAGGGAACGCACCCTTGCTGCCGCTGCCGAACTCAACTGGATACCAAATGCCGCCGGTAAGGCCCTCGCCTCAAGCCGGACCCATATTGCGGGCGCGATCATTCCCACGCTCGATGATGAAATCTATGCCCGACAGATTTCCGGCCTCCAGAGCGGCCTTTCGGAACATGGGCTGACGCTGTTTTTGGGCTGCACCAACTACGATCCGCAACAGGGACTCAATCAAGCAACAGCCATGCTAACGCGCGGTGTCGAAGCCTTGGTGCTTGCCGGTGAGAACTATCCTGACGATCTGTTCAAGGCCCTTGAAATGCGGAAGGTACCGTTTCTGATCACCTATTCCTATCGAAAGGATCTTCCCTTCGCCTTCGTTGGCTTTGATAACCATGCGGCCTTCTCACGCATTACGGAGCATTTTCTCTCCCTCGGCCATCGCAAGTTTGGTGCGATCTTTCAGCCGCTTGAAAACAACTCCCGTGCCACCGAGCGTCTGCGCGGCCTCAAGGAAACCCTCGCTCAGGCAGGCGTCGCGCTCTCGGAAAGCAATCTCAGAGTCGGCAAGGCCTCCCTCGACTTCGGCGCCACCAGCTTCAAAGAGCTGATGAGCGGCGACGCATCTGACAGGCCGACCGCCATCATTTGCGGTAACGATGCGCTTGCTCTTGGTGCACTGATGGCCGCAAAGGATCTGGGGCTCAGTGCCCCGGAGGATTTTTCCATTTCCGGCTTTGACGATCTTGCGATGTCTTCGCGTTTTTCACCCAAGCTGACGACGATGAAAGTCGATAACCAGAGGATCGGCTCGCTGGCTGCCCAGATTCTGGGCGAGGTTGCAAAGGGCAGCGTTGATAAAAGCAGGTCGATCGAGATCAAGCCGGAGTTTCACATCCGGGAGAGCACCGGGCCGGTCCCTCAAAACAGCTAGGCAAAAGACCTCAGCTTTCAGGCGATCCCTGCCCGTGGCCGAACGACCAGATCATGACCAAGCAAAGTCTCTGTTCGGGGTTCTTCGTCCTGCTGCGGCTTGAGCATATCGACGATGGCGATGCCAAACTCCTCATAGGGTACGCGCATGGAGGAGAGCCACGGCGCGACCCAGTCATTCAACGGGTTGTCATCGAAGCCGATGAGACGGCAATCTGTTTCGAGATCATACCCCTTCTCTCGCAAGGCTCGTCCCGCACCGAACGCGATCAAATCCGAAAGGCAGAAGACCGCATCAGGCAGTTTGGCCTCGCCCTCCAGCCAGCGGTTCATCTCGTTGTAGCCGATGTTGAGGTGATCGGGCGAATCGGAGCCACGAACGATGACCTCGCTCCCCTCCCAATGATTGACAAATGCCTTCCTGAAAGAAGCCAAGCGCTCCTTGACGGCGGAGGATTCGGTCTGGCCATGAATGACCAGCGCCTTCTTACAATGCCAGCTTTGCAAAAGATCCGAGATCTGACGCGCGGCGCCATCATTGTCGATGCCGATGAAAGGCGCTGGCCGGTCGGATGGATTGCGCCGGTTGACGAAAATCACCGTCTCTCCAGCCTCAACGAACTCATCGAGTACCGGACTAGAGACTGCACCGAGCAGCACAAAGGCGCTGACAAGCTGGGCCTTCATTTCCAGAAGATACTCATCCTGCAGATCGGCGCGGTCGTGGCTGTCACACAGGACCATGACATATCCTGCTTCCCGCAGGGCCATTTCAGCCGAGGCCGCGACGGCGGACATCGCCGGGTTTGACAGGTTGGCGGCAATGACCGCGACAAGCTTGCTGGAGCGTTTCCTCAGCGCCTGACCGGCGCGGGACGGGCGATAGCCCAATTCGCGGATAGCCTTCTGAACGCGCTCGGCATTTTCCGCTGAAACCTTGTTCTTCACCCCGTTGACCACGCGGGAGACTGTGGAGATGGATACCCCTGCCCTTTTGGCAACGGCAGAGATTGAGACGGTGCCAGAGGCAAAACCGCTTTTGGGTCTGGTGGTCTGCGACAAAAGTTTCAACTCCCGATTCTATCATTGCATATTCATCGCAAAAGTGAGATGAATAAACAAGGAAAACGTTTTCACTCATTCACCCGATACGATTCTCGAACGTTATCCGTCATGAAATTCTGGGAGGAAAACCATGAAATCACTAAGACTTCTACTGATGGGTGCGGCTTTTGCGACCGCATCGCTCGCGCAGTCTGCCTATAGTCAGGAATTGGTCATCTGGCATGATCTTGGGGACAACGGCATCAAATGGTTTGAAGAAGCTGGAGCCGAGTTTGCCAAGGAAAATCCTGGTGTGACAATCACATCCATCAGCTATCCGACGGACCAGTGGTTCGGGCGCGTCATCAGCGCGATCAATACCAACACGGCCCCCGATCTCATCTACAACAACTATGAACGGGTCATCCGGATCGAGACGCAGACCGACTTTCTCATGGATCTGACGGACACACTGTCGGGTATGGACACCTCGAGCTTTCTGACCGACGCCGACATGTCGGTCGCCAAATACAACGACAAGACCATCATCCTGCCGACACAGCGGGTACAGATGGGCTTTGGTGTTCGCAAGTCCTGGCTCGAGAAAGTCGGCGAAAGCTTCCCGCAAACATGGGACGACGTGAAACGCATCGCCGTAAAATTCAAGAATGACGATCCGGACGCCAACGGCAAGGATGACACCTTCGGCCTCGCGCTTGAAGCCGCCAAGCCTCGTGACCTCATTCACATGCTCGATCTCTACACCTTCGGTGCTGGCCTCAGACACACCCTGATCGACCCGGAAGGCAAGATCGTCATTGATGAACCCAAACATGCGGCCGTGCTGAAGGAATTCATGAAGACCTTCACCGATTATGGCTTTGTCGCACCGGACACGATCAACCATTCGTTCGGCGAGATGTATCAGGTGATCGAAGGGGGACGCGCCGGGATGTTCCGCGTCGGTGACTGGAACGTGAAGAAATGGGACGCTCAGGCTCTCAACGGCGACTTCGAACTGGGCAACTGGCCTGCTCACTTCGACGATGAAACCAATGCAGTCGTCATCGGCGGAATGCGAGGCGTGGCGGTTCCTGACAATTCCCCCAACAAGGAGCTGGCTGTCAAATTTGCTCAGTTCCTGTTGTCCAAACCTGCCCAGCAGGCAGCGCTGGAGAATGTCGGGGCAGCGGTTCGCAAGGATCTCGACATTGCCGATCTGTCCGAACGTCGTCAGTATTTTGCGGCAGCCAAAGGCAACCTGAACGCCTATGACTTCCCCGAATCCGTACTCCCTTACTATCCCGAGCTGGAAGCCTCCTTCCATCGGGCATTGTTGTCGGCCATCTCCAATCCCCCTGCGGACTGGGATGCCTTCATCAAGGATCTGGCCAAGGAAATGCGGGAGAAGACCGCGCTTCTCAAAAACTAGACTGATCCTCTAATCCTGAACCAACCAAGTCCCGTCTGGCCGCGCGCCAGACGGGGATCGGGACACCCATCATGACCTCTCGCTCTGCTCCGGTGGCGGCGAACAAGGTATGGATCTTCTATGCCTTTGCCCTGCCCTTCGCCCTGATGACCATCATCTTCGGTCTCTGGCCAATCGTCCTGAGCTTTTCAGTCTCCTTGACGAAATCGGCAACGGCGCTCCGCGCGAACCCCAGCTATGTCGGGTTCGAGAACTATTTCTCGGTGCTCAGCGATCCGATTTTCATCAATTCCCTGCTGATCACCCTGCTCTATACGGTCCTTGCTGTTGTCGCCAACCTCGTCTTCGCACTCGCCTATGCGATGCTGCTGAATTCAACCGTGATCGGCCCGGGCAAGACCTTCTTCAAGGTGGCAATGTTCCTGCCGGTGGTCACGCCCGATCTCGCGGGCTATGTGGTCTGGCGCTGGCTCTATGACCAGAGTTTCGGGGCGGTGAATGCCTTTCTGGAGTTTATCGGACTGCCCGGCTTTGGCGGCATCGCGTCGCCCGAGACGGCGATGATAGCGATCCTGATCGCCGAACTCTGGCACCATGTCGGCTTCTATATCCTGATCTTCTTTGCCAACCTCGCCATCTGCGACAAGGCGCTCGAAGAAGCGGCGATGATCGATGGCGCCAGCCGTTGGCAGCGCAAGGTCCTTGTCGTGATGCCACAGCTCAGACCTGCGCTGATCATCAACGGCGTCTACGCCATCATCCAGTTTCTCAAAACCTTCACCGTCGCGGTCGTGATGACCAAGGGCGGCCCGAACGAGGCCACCAACTTCGTCAGCTATTACGCCTATAGCCTGTTTGATCAGGGCCGCTATGGCGAGGCGACAGCGATGGCGACCATCCTGTTTGTCATTGTCGCTCTGTGCGGCCTGATGGCCTATCGACTTGGGGAGGCCAAACAATGAAGAACCCGCTTTCCATCCGGATCCTCGCCTATCTTGTGGCCATAGCCGTGAGCATCTTCTTTCTCTATCCCTTCTGGTGGATGATCATGGGGGCCTTTCGCCCGGCAGAGGCTGTGCTGACCAACCCGCTCGCCCTGTGGCCGGAGAGCCTTGACTTCTCAGCCTTCAAGGAGATTGCCCGCATCGGCGGCGTTTCGCTCTGGGTCTATGTCATCAACTCGGTCGTCATCACCACCCTGTCGACCATTGCCGGGGTCGGCTTCACGGCGGTGGGCGCCTATGCCATCACCCGCCGCCCCGACCTCTGGGTCTTCAAGGCGCTGCGCTCGGGCTTCCTGCTGACGATGATGTATCCCTATATGCTTCTGGTCATCCCGGTTTATATCGTGATGTTCAAGATCGGCCTTCTGGGTACCTATGCCGGCATCATCCTCTTTCTTGCGCTGGGGCCGGTGCAGTTCTTCCTGTTCGAGCAGTTCTTCCGCTCCATTCCGTCCGAAGTCATCGAGGCGTCCATCGTTGATGGTGCAGGCGAGTGGCAGGTGCTGCGGATGATTGTGCTGCCCATGGCGATGCCGGTTGTCGCCACGGTGACCATTATCACCTTCCTGCTCAACTGGGCCCAGTGGTTCCCCGTTCTGGTCATTTCCAGACACCCGGACACCTACACACTGCCTGTGGCCCTGCTCAACATGACAGGCGAGCTTGGGGTCAACTTTCAGGGCATCATGGCCCTGTCTGCCCTCACAACCATCCCGGTTACCATTGTGTTTCTCATTGCCCAGAAGCGGGTCATGCAGGGCATGTCCGACGGTGCGGTAAAGGGTTGATTATGTACCAAGACCAAAAAGACCAGATGCTTCAATCGCAGATCGATCAGGCCGCAGGCCGGAGCATCGCCTTTCTCCACTCACTGGCAGGCGTTGATGGCCAGCCAGAGGGTGTCATGCGCATCAGCACCGAGCTCGACCTTGGTCGCTGGCCCGGGATGCTTCTACCTGGCAGCTACAATGGCATCATGGCCCTTGATCTGCTTGGTGGTCTCGCCGATTGGCCGGAAGATCGCCGCAAAGCTCTCTGTCACTGGTTCCTCCGACAGAGGCAGTCCGACGGAATTTTCCAGATCCCGGGCATTGATCCCTCGGAAACCTTCAAGAAACCGGATCCGGTGGAGACGAAGCTCTATATGGACTATCACGTCACCAACTATTCACTCGGTGCCATCGAGGCCCTGTGCCCGGATGAAGTGCCGGTGCTCGACTTCCTTGACGAAATGCTCGATCCACTGCGCCTAAAAGCGTGGCTCAGTGATCGGGATCTCAGAGATCCGTGGCAGGAAGGCAACAATATCGTCAATCTCGCCAGCTTCCTGTTGCTGAAGCTGAAGCACGATCCGGATGCGAGGGATGCAGTTGAGGCGGCAATCAAGATCCTTTTTGACTGGCATGAGCGCCTGCAGGAGCCTGCGACAGGCTTTTGGGGCGTGGGGCAGGCTCTTGGCGGCACGCCGCTGCTCCATGCCATGGCCGGATCGATGCACAACTATCATCTCTGGTACGCGCTTGATCGACCTCTGCCCTATCAGCACAGAGCCGTCGATTATGTACTCGGGCTGAAACCCGACTGGCATTCGGCCTGCATCGATGTGGACACGGTCGATCTTCTCATCCATGCGCAACAGGCCTCCGGCTACCGCAAGGACGAGGTTGATCAATGGCTGCGGCTGAAACTGGAGGCCATTCTTGAACAGCAGAAGCCGGACGGTGGCTTTGCCGACACGAACCATTCGATCTGGAGACAGGACGGCTGGATTGGCGGCTATTTTGACTGGCCCGGCGTCTCGACCAGCTTTGCCACATGGTTCCGCTGGATTGCCATTGCGATGATCGATGATCATCTCTGGCCCGGTCGCAGACCATGGCGCTTTCGCTCGATGATCGGCATCGGCTATCGAAAGGCTCCCAACAATGGCTGACACAGACAGTTCGGTCGTCGATCCCTTCGCCCACCTGCATGAAGAGGATTTCGAGCAGCCCTACAATCATCCCCGGCTGGAGGCTTCATCCGCCTTCTTTACAGGCGGGCGAAAGGCTCGCTCTCTTGATGGGGATTGGCACTTCGTGCTCGACCCGTTCCAAGAAGGTTTGCGTCAGCGTTGGTTCGAGCATGACAAGACGCCGATCGAGGATTGGGTGACCCCGCGCGACTATGACGACGGTGCGTGGCAGACCTCACCCGTTCCCGGATGCTGGAACCTCACAAAGCCCGAATGGTTTCATTATGAAGGTGCAGCATGGTACTCGCGCAGGTTTGAGCACGATGCCCTGAAAGATAGTGAGCGGGTCTTCCTGAGACTGGGCGCAGCGACGGGCCGATGCCGGGTCTTTCTCAATGGGCGATTTATCGGGCTGCACTTCGGCAGCTCGACGCCAATCTTCGCGGAGCTCAGCGACGCCCTTATCGCTGGCGAAAATCTTCTAATGATCGAAGTCGACAATTCGCGCCGTGCGGATGCAGTGCCGATGCATCACTTCGACTGGTTCAATTACGGTGGCCTGTTCCGCGAGGTGTCACTCTTCACGCTTCCCAAGACCTTTATCAAACACTTCCGCCTCGCTCTTGCCCCTGACGGCAAAGGCATTGCCGTCTCGGTCTCGATGTCTGCCCCCGTCTCGGGGCAGGCTGACTTGGTGATCAAGGGACTGGGTGCCCAGTCAATCGCGGTGTCAGAGGGCTCAGGAGCTATGGTCCTCGATATGGGACCTGAGCTGTGGAGCCCGGTGTCCCCCAAGCTCTATGACGTCAGTCTCAGCTTTGACGGTGACGTGGTCCGTGACCGCGGTTGGCTTTCGGCAGATCAGCCGGATGGCCCATGCGATCCTTCTCAATGGCGAGGCGATCGACCTTCGCGGTATCTGCGTACACGAAGATGACCTCTTGATGGGTCGCACAACGTCCAAGGCAGACATTCGCCGACGCTTCGAACACATCCGGTCACTTGGCTGCAATGCTGCCCGGCTTGCCCATTATCCGCACCATGAGGACACAGCGAGAATTGCCGACGAGATGGGCATTCTCCTCTGGCAGGAAATTCCGGTTTACTGGGCCATTGATTTCGCCAATCCCGAAACCCTCAGGGACGCCAGCAACCAGCTTGACGAGATGATCGTGCGCGACTTCAACCGCGCCAGCGTCATTCTCTGGGGTGTTGGCAACGAGAATGCCGACACGGATGCGCGGCTCTTTTTCATGCGCTCACTGGCCGAGCAGGCCCGTGAGCAAGACCCGACCCGGCTCATCGGCGCGGCCTGCCTCATCAACCGCAAGGATTTCCGCATCGAGGATCGGTTGGCAGAACATCTCGATGTTATCGGGCTCAACGAATATTTCGGCTGGTATGAGGAAGGCTATGAGGGGCTTTTGAAGTTGCTCGCCAATTCAAACCCGGACCGTCCCGTGGTGATATCCGAGACCGGCGCTGAGGCAGCCCCCGGCTTCAGGGACAACAGCCACCTTCTGTTCTCGGAGGACCGGCAGGCAGCGATGCTGAGCGAGCAGGTCCGGATCGGCGACGCATGCCCCTACATCGCGGGCATCTTTCCGTGGCTTCTCTATGATTTCAGAAGCCAGCGACGCCAGACGCGCTATCAGCAGGGCTGGAACCGCAAGGGCCATCATCGCCGAGGATAAACAGACACAGAAACAGGCGTTTGGCGCGCTGAAGGCCGCCTATTCCAGATATTTCAAGAAAGGGGAGGACCGAGTATGGGAACCGTTGAGATTCGCGACGTCCACAAGGCCTTTGGTGTTGTCGAAGTGCTGAAGGGCATTGACCTGTCCATCGCTGACGGCGAATTCGTCGTGCTGGTCGGAGCCTCGGGATGTGGCAAGTCGACCCTCTTGCGCCTCATTGCCGGGCTCGAAGGCATCACATCGGGCGACATCGAGATCGCGGGCCGCGTGGTCAATGACCTTGCCCCCAAGGAGCGCGACATTGCCATGGTCTTCCAGAGCTATGCCCTCTATCCGCACATGACGGGTGCGCGAGAATATGGCCTTTTCGATGCGGCTCAAGAATGCCTCGATGGATGCCCGCGAGGCGGCGGTGCAGAAGGCTGCGGCGATCCTCAATCTGGAACCGCTGCTTGACCGTAAGCCGCGGGAGCTGTCGGGCGGTCAGCGCCAGCGCGTTGCCATGGGCCGCGCCATCGTGCGCGACCCGGAAGTCTTCCTGTTTGACGAACCGCTCTCCAACCTTGATGCCAAGCTGCGCGTTCACATGCGTACCGAGATCAAGGAGCTGCATCAGCGGCTGAAAACCACCACCATCTATGTCACCCACGACCAGATCGAAGCCATGACGATGGCGGACAGGATCGTGGTGATGAATGGCGGCATCATCGAGCAGGCGGGTGCGCCGCTGGAGCTTTATGATCATCCGGTCAACATGTTCGTGGCCGGGTTCATTGGCTCTCCCCTCGATGAATTTCATCGAAGGCACCATCACCGAGCTGGATGGGAAACTTGTCTTTGACAATGGTCAGGGATGGACAATCCCCCTGCCTGGAATTGGCAAGGCGGCGGTGGGCCAGGTGGTGACCTGCGGCATCAGGCCTGAGCATCTGATGATCGCGAGCCAAGGAGACATGGCGCGCGCGGTCACCGTCGAGCCCGACCGGCTCGGAGACGCAATTGACAGCAGAGATTTTTGGTGAACACATCACCTGCCCTGCTGCGAGAGCGGACCGATGTTCAACCGGGTGACAATTTCCACCTTGGCTACGAACCGGACGCCATTCATCTGTTCGATACGAAATCCGCGTCTTGCGCTCTAGTTTGCCCGGTCAGGCCAAGCCTTCCTCGCGCTTGAGCTTCAGGCCTCCGCGCAACAGGATGAGATCATACAGATCGCAGAGCATGAAATGGCGGTTGGCGGGGTCTGACAGATGCTGCAGCGTCGTCGGATCCCCATCGCTGTAGCGGTGGGCCGACACGCGGAATGGTTCGGGCAGGGACAGGTTGAATTGCGATGGCAGAATCAGCAGGCGAACGACCTGCTCGAACAGGAACCGATAGCGATAATCATCCGGCTGCCTGTTAAAGCCCGGACAGATCGCCATCATAGGTGCCGAACAGGGTCGCATAGTATTCGACTTCGGGTTGATCCTTGCTCATCAGTGGATCCTTTTCTCGCAAACCGTCCAGTTTCCAGTCCCGCCCGAGTGAGATCTCTCGTCAGGGGGCAATATTGCCGGGCCTTGCTGCACAAATGCCCATCCCAGAGAGCGGACGCTGGCTCGTGGGGAAACCGTCCAAGCAGTGCACAGTTGCCGACGCAGATCGGTTTGCAAGGGAACCCCTCGCACCACATCAACCCTGCCATTGGGTCTGTACTTGGCAGTTTTGTCAAGCGGGTTTAAAAGATTAAATCTTGACACGGAAACTCAAGTTTATTTATGGTGCGTGCAACAGCAACCCCGAAAAGCACCCCTTTTCGACGGCCCCGAACGGCTCGCTCTGCCTCGTTCAGGCCGGGTCGGAACGGCAGATCTTCACACGCAGGAGCCCGCCTGATGCGCCTCGCCCTTCCGTCCAAACGCCGATCCGTTGTCCGGCCTCACGTCCCTCATCGACGTGATCTTCCTGCTGCTGCTGTTCTTTATGCTGTCCTCGACCTTCTCGAAATACAGCCAGCTTGATCTCGGCGTGTCGCAGGTGTCGGGAGCGGCAGTGGTGAGCGACCAAAGCTGATCATTGCCGTGGCCAATGATGGTTCCCTGCGTCTCAATGGCGCGCAGACCGATATCGCCAGCCTCAACGAAGGCATCGCTGGGTTCACGGAAAAAAGGGGGTCGAGAGCGCCGTGGTTGTGCCCAGAGGCGATGTCGCTTTGCAGGAGCTGGTCACTGTGCTCGAAACCCTGAAGCAGTCCGGCCTGAAGCAGGTCTCATTGGCGGACTAGATCGCCGTCTGGAAGGAACGTTCGCCCATGCAGATGCACAAGGCCAAGGCGCACAAGCGGGTGCTGCCGGAAAACACCATTCCGCTCATCAACATCGTCTTTCTGATGCTGATCTTCTTTTTGATCGCAGGCACTGTCGCGCCTCCGGTGTCTCCGAGCCTCAACCCGCCAACCGCCGAGCAGCTACCTCAAATCCCCCCTGCGGAAAATGCGGTCGAGATTTTGGCAGACGGCACTCTGGTCCATCGTGGCGAGAACCTCACGCTTGAGGAAGCCATCCAGCGTTTCCCTTCCTCCACAACGGATCAGACAGCAAATGAGGATGGCGCGGAGATCGATGGGACAATCCTCCACATCCTCGCCGACAAAAGCCTGACCGCCGACAAACTGATGCCGGTTCTCAAAGCCTTTCGCGCTGCCGGGCACCGCTCGATCCGGCTGGTCACCTTGAGAAGCAATGGCTGAGGCTTGCTTCGTTGCCATTTGCCAAGGCAAAACAAAACCGCCGCCAGAAACTGGCGGCGGTGCTGGTTTATCATCATGGTCGAGTGAAGCGCCCACCACGGCTAGACCCTCGCCGCATGATGATGGCATGGAGAATGGCCTTGTCAGCGAGCGCGGCACTGAGGGCAATCAGCACTATCGAGTTTGTCGTCATTGTTGATGTCCCTGCGTTCGAACATGGCGAGCCCCGGGGAAGTCATTTCCGACAAGGTGATCTTGCCGTCCCCGTCGCGGTCGCGACGCTGGAAGACCTGAACCCTCATCGGTTCGGTCATGGTCGTCCAGTTGGGTTTGAATTCCGCCAGCGAGATTGATTTGTCGCCGTCCTCGTCGTTGTCTTCAAAGATCTTTTTTAGACCTGCGGTCATTTCATCCTTGGACAAGGCGCCATCTTTGTTGATGTCGAAATTCTGCATCATGGCCAGATAGCCGACACCACGACGACCTGCGAAATTGCCCCGACTGCCATTGCGCGGGGTGGCGATATTGCTCTTGTTGCCAAAACGCGGGCCATGCCATGCCTGCTGCATACTTGTGCTGTTGTAGCCATAGCCCCGCCCCCAGCCCTGAGCTGATGCGGATGTGACCGTCATTGCGATCGCAGTGGTTCCTGCCACGAGGGCAAAGACCATGAGACCTTTGGTTGCGTTGTTGAACATTTCATTCCTCCTCCAATAAAACGCATCGGCATTTATCAGCAGTCGAGGAACTCTTCACATTAGATTTATTCAAATAAATGAAGTTGAACCATTCCATTTCTCTCACTTATGAAATGGCTCCATGCATCGGCTGCAGAAATACTATACCCCTCGAGAAGAGAATAACTTTGCCGATATTTTGATATAGTGTCGGAACATGTATCAGGCGCCGCGACCGATACATTTGGTTACAATTCCGAATAAAGTCTACCAATGAATTTTTGAGGCGGTGCCGCAGGTTTCAATCCTGGTGTCGTTCCAGATCGCAGGTTTCTTCGAGCAGAGGCAGGACACCCGGATTGTGGGTGATCAGGATCAGGGATCGGGACCCGGCATAGGCGATGATATCCTCGATCATGGCAAGTTCCATTTCCGGATCGAGGCCTTCCCCCGGTTCATCAAGCACCAGAACGGGTGCGGGCGAGAGAAGCGCACGGGCAATTGCCAAGCGGCGGATCTGGCCACCGGACAGGCTGTTGCCCGCTTCACCGACATAAGTATCAAGCCCTTTTGGCAGGCTCGCAATGAAGTCACTGAGGCGGGCGATCCGGCATACGGCCTCCAGCTCTTCCTGACTGGCTTTCTCGTTAGCGAGCAGCAGATTGCCTCTGAGGCTGGCGTTGAAAATATGCGGTTTCTGGCCCGCGACCGCGAACAGGGACCGCAGTTGCTCGCCCGTCAATTGATCATGCGGAGTGCCATCGATAAGGATCTGCCCTTCTTCCAACGGCCAGAAGCCACAGAGGGCGTTGACGAGGCTCGATTTTCCCACCCCGGACGGACCAACGACAGCCAGCTTTGCCCCCGGCTCGAGCGTGAGGGTGAGTGCCTTGAAGGCTGGCGCATCCTCGCCGGGATATCGCAAGGTGATAGCCTCGCAATGAATGCGCGGCACGGCGTCATTGGACAGCGAGGCGGTTTCTGATGCTGCCGTCGGCGCGATAACAGGCTGATCAGCTAGAGAGAAAAGCCGCCTTGCTGCCATCCGCGTTGAGACCAGAGACTGCATGGCGAGCGGCAACGGCAAAATGGCCTCAAAGCTCGCCAGAGTGAAGAGTGCCAGCATTGGCAGGATCGGACCGGACAGCGCCCCGCTCGCCACAATGGGAATGATGGTTACGAGCACGAGGAACATGGCAAAGTTGGCGGCAAGCGCAATCACGCTCTGGGACGCGGCTTGCAGATTTGCCAGCTTTTTCTGTTGCTCGACAAGTGCTGCCGAGCGGTCTTCAATGGCGGCCTGATAGGCCTCTTCCTGCCCATAGACCAGCATCTCGCGCATGCCCTGAAGGCCCTCGACGAGTTCGATGCGCAGATCGGCCTGCAGCAGGATCTGCCGCTCGCCCGCCTTGCGGCCGAGGCGATGGACCAGAAGCGGAAGGCCAAGCCCGGCGAGCAGATAGAGACAGGCCAGCCCGACGCCCAACTCAGGTGCATAGAAGGATGCAAAGGCAACAAAGAGCGGCAAGGCAATGGCCGCAACGAGCATCGGGGTCAGCGTGCGCAGATAGAAATTCTCCAGCACCGAGATGTCTGCCCCGATACGCGAGAAAACATCCCCTGCCCGTTCCATGTTGAGACCTGCGGGAGCCAGTGGCTCAAGCCGGTCATAGAACCAGCGCCGCATGTGGGCAACGAGCTTCAGCGTTGCCTCATGGGTAACGAAGGCGCTCCACATAGCGCCCGACCGTCCCGCGTGATCGCCATGGGCGCGGATGATGGCGGCTGGTGTGAAATAGTTGAAACTGACCGCCGTCAATCCGGCAAGGGCCATGGAAGCAATGAACCAGCCCGAAATCGCCATCAAGGTGACGTTGGCGACGAGCGTGATCAGGGAAAAGGCCACTCCGAGGGCAATCCACCCGGCCCATGGGGCGCATGAGACGAAGAAGGCGAAGAATATCACGCATCTTGCCCCTCCCCATCCTTGCGGCTCTCATCAGCAGAGATCAGGCCGAACTCGCTTCTGACGAGGGTTCTGTAGAGGCCCTCCTCTGCCATCAGTGCCTCGTGATCGCCGCTTTGAACAATCCGGCCCTTGTCGAGCACCAGAATGCGATCCGCATGGCGGATGGTGTAGAGCCTGTGGGCGATGGTGATCGTCGTTGCCGTCTGGTTGAGGATGTCGATTGCCTTGAGCAGTTTGCCTTCGCTTTCGCGGTCAAGATGGGCCGAGGGCTCATCGAGCAGCACGAGCGGTGCCTTACGCAACAAGGCGCGCGCGATGGCAATGCGCTGAATCTGGCCACCGGACAGGCCCGCTCCCCTTCTCGCCGATGGGATGGTCGTAGCCTTTCTCAAGGTCCTTTACGAAATCCTCGACCCGGGCAGCTCTACCTGCCGCTTCAAACGGCAGCGTCGTCTGCTTCGGGTTTGCCGTAGCGGATCGCTTCGCGGATCGTGCCGGAGAAAAGGGTCGGATTCTGCGGGATATAGGCCAGATGCTTGCGCCATGCCTCCATGGGGAGAGCATTCAGGGGCGTTTCCGTTGACGAGGATTTCGCCTGATGTCGGTTGAACGAACCCGATGAGAAGATCAATGAGGGTTGACTTGCCCGCACCAGAGCGCCCGACAAGGGCGAGGCTTTCACCGGCCTTGAGGTGGAACGTGATGTCTTCGAGCGCTGACGTACCATCCTCATAGGCGAAGGAGACCTGTCTGAATTCGAGGGCGATGGAACTGGTGTCATCAGGCAGGGAGGCGGTCGGCTTTCCCACTCCGAGCGTGCCCTCGTCCATCAGCTTGGCCATGTTTTCGGCGGCGCCAATTGCCTCCATGCGGGCATGGTAATGTCCACCCATGTTGCGCAGGGGCGCGTAGAAATCGGGCGCGAGCAGCAGGACATAGAAGCCGGAGAAGAAATCCATTTCGCCATAGAGCAGACGAAAGCCGATGAAGACGGCGATGAGCCGCTATGGAAATGGTGGCGAAAAATTCGAGCACCAGCGAGGACAGAAAGGCCACCCGCAACACGCTCATGGTGGTGCGACGATAGTCTTCGGCCATGCGGGAAACCGTTTCGGCTTCGCGGCGGGAGGCATTGAACAGTTTGAGGGTCGTCAGGCCCTGAATCATGTCGAGAAAATGTGCCGAAAGCCGCGCCAGCTTGCGCCATTGCTTCTGATTGAGCTTCTCCGTTCCCTTGCCGATGAGGATCATGAAGGCCGGGATCATCGGGGCTGTTACGGCCATCACAAGGGCTGAAAGCCAGTCCATGGACAGGGTGACAACGAGGATGGAAAGCGGCAGCAGGGCCATCATCACCATGGCAGGCAGATAGCGGGCGAAATAGCCTTCGAGCGCTTCAAGGCCCTCTGTCAGCATGGTCGCCTGTTCGCCGACAGAGGATTCCTCGGCGCGTTTGATGACAGGCCCCTTGCGGATGAGATGGACGAGCAATTCGCCGCGCAGTTTGGCCTTGAGATCAATTGCGGCATGAAGAGCGACGCGCTCCGACAACCACGAGAGACCAGCTCGGGCCAGAAAGACCACCGGCAGAGCCGCGAGCGGCAAGGGAAAAGAGGCAAGCCCCTCTCCATTGACCAGAACGCCATTGATCACATGCGCCAGCAGGCCCATCTGGACGATCAGCAACAGACCCGACGCATAGGACAGGGCAATCGAGCCATTCAGAGCGCCTTTTGCCTTTTGGGACTGCTGCTTGAGATAGGTCTTCGTTGTTGTGGTTGTCGACATATCCGAAACTGGTTTGCTTGATCGGGTGCCCGAAATCTCAGGCAGCACCGCCTGTGGGCCATTTCGTTGGCCTTATATGACACGACCGGGCGGACCCGGTCATGTTATCGTTTGTTCATGTATCTGATGCGCTCACGGGCACATCAATCCTGTTTGCCGTAGCCCTATTTGTCGTCCGGGCTTTCCGGATCGCCGTAGCTATCCTGAGCCTCGTACCACATGACGTTGATGACGCCGATGGCAAGGGCCGCTGTCAGCCCGAGGATCCATGCAAAATACCACATGTCTTTATGTCCTTTCGTTTCGCTGATCAGTAGGCAGAATGGCTGCGGGCTTCGATTTCATCGACCGTCACACGGCCCCACATGCGGGCGTAGCACCAGATGGTGTAGGCAAGCACGATGGGAACGAAGATGACGGCAGCCCAGAACATCACGGTCAGCGTCAGATGGCTCGATGGCGCATCCCAGACGGTGAGCGAGGAGGTTGGGCTGGAGCTCGAAGGCATAATGAAGGGGAACATCGACAGACCTGCGGTCGAGATGATGCCCGTCATGCCGATGGCGCTGAAGAAGAAGGCAAAGCCACCCCGACCGATGCGGCTCATCAGAGCCATCAGCAGCGGACCGACGATGCCGAGCACCGGAGCCAGCATGGCAATCGGATAATCGCCATAGGTGTTGAACAGCGCACCGGGCTGCAGGGCCACGACCTTGTCGAGCGGGTTGGGCAATGCATCATGCGGCGGTGCGCTGACAATGACGTAATAGTCGAAATTGCCAAGCCAGATCCAGAGACCTGCCAGAGCGAACAGGGCTGCGGTGACAACACCAAGAATGCTGCCCGTTTTGCGAGCCCGTGCGGCAACCACTTCATCGGCCCGCATTTGCAGCCATGTGCTGCCGTGGCCAGTGAGCATAGCGACCGAGATCAGACCAGCAAGAATCGCGAAGGGATTGAGCAGCGGGATGAGCGCCCAGATGAAGCTGGCATCATAGCTGACGCGCAGGAATTCATCGTGACGGAAGGGCACACCCTGCAACAGGTTGCCAAAGGCAACACCGAAGACCAGCGAGGGGATGAACCCACCGGCAAACAGCCCCCAGTCCCAGGCGTTACGCCATTTCGGGCTATCTATCTTGGAGCGATAGTCAAAGCCGACGGGCCGGAAGAACAGGGCGAACAACACCAGCAACATGGCCATGTAAAAACCGGAGAAGGCCGCGGCATAGACCGCGGGCCAAGCCGCGAAGATGGCACCACCGGCGGTGATGAACCAAACCTGGTTGCCGTCCCAGTGTGGGCCGACGGTGTTGATGATGATACGGCGTTCGGGGTCAGTCTTGCCAAGGAACGGCAGGAGGTTGCCCACGCCCATATCCATGCCATCGGTGATGGCAAAGCCGATGAGCAGCACGCCAACGAGCGCCCACCAAGCCAGTTTCAGGAATTCATAGTCGAATAACATCGTTTCTTTCCTTCTGATGGGTCACTATTCGGCCGGAGCCAGCGAAGATGGGGTCGACTGTTCATGATGGTAGCGACCGGTGTGCAGAGCACTTGGTCCCAACCGGGCGAACTTGAACATCAGCCACATTTCGATGATCAGCAGGAAGGTGTAGAAGGCGAGGAAGCCGGTCAGGGAGAAGATCAGATCCGTGATCGTCAGGCTTGACGCAGCAAGGAAGGTAGGCAGCACCTCACCGATTGCCCAAGGCTGGCGGCCATATTCGGCAACAAACCAGCCGAGTTCACAGGCCAGCCACGGCACGGGAATGCAGAGGACGAGGATGCGCAGCAGCCAGCCCTTATTCTCGATGGTGCGCTTGGCGGTGAAGTAGAAGGACAGGCCAAAGAGCAGCAGCATCAGGAAGCCGAAGCCGACCATGATGCGGAAACTCCAGAAGAGATAGGGAACCGAGGGAATGGAATCCACGGCAGCAGCCTTGATCATCTCTTCGGTCGCATCGGCGGGATTGTCGATATAGCGCTTCAGCAAGAGACCATAGCCAAGATCGGCCTTGTGTTCTTCGAACCTTGCCTTGGTTTCTTCGGTCTTGTCCCCTGCCCGGAGGCGGGTGAGATAATCATAGGCGATCATGCCGGAGCGAATGCGAACTTCGTGTTCTTCCTGCAATTCGATCAGACCCTTAACTTCTTTGTCGAAGGAGCGGGTCGCGATAAGGCCCATGGCCCACGGGATCTGAATGGCATAATCGACCGTTTTGGTCTCGTCATTGGGAATGCCGATGAGGTTGAAATCGGCAGGAGCCTCGTCGGTGTGATACTCGGCCTCGATGGCAGCGAGCTTTACTTTCTGAACGTCACCGAGCTCATAGCCGCTCTCATCACCAAGAACAATCACGGACAGGGAGGCAGCAACACCGAAGCCGGCAGCGACCGCGAAGGAGCGCTTGGCAAAGGCCAGATCGCGTCCCTTGAGGATGTACCAGGCGGAAATGCCGAGCACAAACATGGAGGCCGTTACATAGCCAGCAGCAACCGTGTGCACAAACTTAACCTGTGCAACCGGGTTGAGGACCACTTCTGCGAAGTTGGTCATTTCCATGCGCATGGTCTCGGCGGAGAATTCAGAGCCTGCAGGGTTCTGCATCCAGCCGTTGGCCACCAGAATCCATAGCGCCGAGAGGTTGGAGCCGAGGGCGGTAAGGAAGGTCACCGTCAGATGCTGGCGTTTGGTCAGCTTGTCCCAGCCAAGAAAGAACAGACCCACAAAGGTCGACTCGAGGAAGAAGGCCATCAAGCCTTCGATCGCGAGTGGCGCGCCGAAAACGTCGCCGACATAGTGGGAATAGTAAGACCAGTTGGTGCCGAACTGGAACTCCATTGTGAGACCGGTCGTGACACCCAGAGCAAAGTTGATACCGAACAACTTGCCCCAGAATTTGGTCATGTCCTTGTAGATCTCCTTGCCGGTCATGACATAGACCGATTCCATGATCACAAGGATCCATGTCAGCCCCAACGTCAGGGGAACAAAGAGAAAGTGATAGAGCGCCGTAGCGGCAAACTGCCAGCGCGAGAGATTGACGAACAGGTCGTCATAGATGGGTTCCATGATTGCTCTCTTGCTTGGTTTTCAATTGACCCGACGGTGATGCCTGAAGGGCTCGACAGCGCAAGCTCCGGGGTACGCATGCGGGCACGATGGTTTGTTTGGATGTCTGTTCTTCAGACGAGAGGAGGAGATCTGCTGGATCCGACACCTGTCTTCTTGCCACAGACTCGGCTACTGGCTGCAGCGACGGGAATAAGCTTGGCACATAACTCCGTGACTTGAAAATCGCGAGCGTATGAAACAAATGCCGCAGCCTCTTCAGCAAAGCCACCCCGATAGACGATACAGGCGTTGAAGCGGGAGCTGTTATTGTAGGTTTTATCCGTAATATCATATGGATAATGTGACAAGCCCGTACAGATCACCCAACCGGTGGCGCGGTCATCTGACGCAGCGGAAAGAGAGATATTCCCAGCCAGGGAAGCGCTCGACAGATAGAACTGCAGCAGCATCGCAAACAGTGCCATAATGACACCGGCGTTCCAGCGTTTGCAGTTTTTATCCTGAGCGACGTCTTGGCTCATCCTCTTGCAGCACTCCAGCTTGGTTCCTATATGCGAAATTACGCATCTAAAAGAGTCATATGGAATACCTATTTAAATTTAACCGCTTGCAATAGCGGACAAAGCGTCGCACCCGGATGCCAAACGCGCCATTTTCATCTGGCTTGCATCCTGCCTAACGGCAATTGTCCCGTCATCACGTCTGGAAATAGCGACTAACATCTGCTCGTTCGAGCTAAGTCCCGGCGTCATCTTTGGAACCGATGCTTGCTAAAACGCACAAAGGCATTCGTCTTCAAGAATGAATTCAGGATTTGATAATTTGTCAACTTACTAATCCAGTTCAGCTGCATCTGTTATGCAACAGTCATCACAAAACACTTGAAATTTCAACATTCATTGCTTTATAATCGCTCCAAAACAATTGAAAATAAAAATTAACAAATATCGGAATTTTTGCATGAAACTGGTTGTCATCGCTGATGACTTGACAGGAGCGCTGGATAGCGCTGTGGCCTTTGCCGAGCAGGGATTGAAAGTGCTGTGCGCGCTCGATCAAAGCCATCTGAGCGCAGCGATGGATCAGGATGTCGATGTTGTCGCAGTCTCTACCGGCTCACGGGAAATTGAACAGCAAGAGGCCGTCGAACGGGTTCGCACCGTGCTTGGGATCATTCGACAGAGCAAGGGTGGAAAAGGCCTGCGCCTGTTCAAAAAGGTAGACAGCCGCCTCAAGGGCCACGTTGCCGCCGAGATCGAAGCCCTGCGCCACGTCGGACAGGATGTGCTCGTCTGCCCTGCCATTCCGCGCCTTGGCCGCTTCGTCGAAAAGGGCATGCTGTGCGGTGCCGGTGTCGTGACACCAAGATCGGTCGCAGACATTGCCAATGTGCCTCTCGACAATTGCCCTGACGCGAGATCGCAAGACGACATCGCCAAGGCCTTGGCGACCTTCCCCGCCGACGGACTTCTGGTCGGAGCCGCCGGTCTTGCTGAAGGGCTCGCCGTCCAATGCACCGAACATACTGGCCAGCGCACACCTTTGCGCCCACGCGCCCCGGCGCTGTTTGCAATCGGATCGAGAGACCCGGTAACGCTGGCCCAGCTTGACGGCTTCTCGCCTCTGCCTGCCCCGAATGGCATGGTTCCACCTCCAGCCTCTTTCACCGACGCCGTGCAGGTCATTCAGATGACGCCCGGCGAAAGTGTGATTTCGAGCCATGAGGCCGGGGCAAACTTCGCCAAGGGAATTGCCGACTGGATTTCGGCGAATCGGCCTGCAACCTTTCTCGCCAGCGGCGGTGAAAGTGCAGCAGCCATTTGTGCCCATCTCGACATCGGCATTCTGCAGATTTTGGGCGAGATCCTGCCCGGACTTCCTTTGTCAAAATCACTCAATGGGCAACAGGATCTGTTCATCATCACCAAGTCGGGGGGCTTTGGCGAACCCGACACACTTGTAAATCTGGCCGCGATACTTGTAAAACACCAGTGAATCGCGCTTGCCGGGAGGAATATGTGCCGTGACCGAAAGCAAGGAAGTCAAGGAGACCAAGAGCAAACCGAGACGTCTGTTGGCGGACAAGGTCTATCACAGCCTGTTCAGCCGCATCTCGAATGGCGACTATCCGGTCAACCAGCGCCTTCCATCTGAACATCAATTGTCCGAGGAATTTGGCGTCTCCCGCCCGGTGCTTCGCTCCGCTCTTGAAAAGCTGCGCGAGGAAGGCGTGATCTATGCCCGACAGGGTGCCGGTAACTATGTGCGGGCGCCTTCTGTCTCGCCGGTTGGCTTTGCAAGGGTTGAGACCCTCGCCGACATTCAGCGCTGCTATGAGTTCCGCCTCAATCTGGAAACTGAAGCTGCCGTGCTGGCTGCCGAGCGCCACAACAGTGCCATCATGGCGGATCTTGAGGAAGCCCTCGAATTGATGCGCACTGCGACCGGCAGTCTCGTCCACCGCGAAGACGCGGACTTTGCCTTCCACATCGCCATCGCCAAGGCAACGAACAACCATTATTTCGAGGCAGCGATGCGGGCCTTGAGAGAACATATCTATGTCGGCATGCAGATGCACGGCCAGTCGCTGCTCAACGAGGGCGGCAAGGCCCTTGCCTTCGTGTTCGAGGAACATTCTGAAATCTGCGACGCCATCCGTCTTCGCGACGGGACGCTGGCCTCACAGCTTATGCGCTCCCATCTCGAGCATTCGCGCGATCGCCTGTTTGGTGGCGGCCTGATAGACCTGAGGATGCCCGACCCATCCTGACCCCGGTTCTGCCGGAACCTCACATTCCGGCCTTGTTGCTCTTCGATGGAACAACACAAAGAAAAAGGGAGCCTGTCGGCTCCCTTTTCTGGTCTCGGGGTGCGCCGGTTTACCGGCGCTTATCGGTTCGCTCTGGTCGCGGCCAGTTTGCTGGCATAATCGAGAGCCGACAGCATGTTGACATGGTTGGCCTTGCCGGTGCCGGCGAGATCGAACGCAGTGCCATGATCCACCGAGCAGCGATCGATAGGGAGGCCCAGCGACACGTTGACGGCAGAATCGAATGCGATCAGCTTGATCGGGATGTGACCCTGATCATGATACTGGGCGATGACCAGATCGAATGCGCCGGTGTTGGCGCGGTGATAGACCGTATCTGCGGGGATTGGTCCAACAACATTGATGCCTTCCTTCTGCGCCAGCTCGATGCCGGGCAGCGTCTGAACATCATCCTCGTTGCCGAACAATCCGCCCTCACCACAGTGCGGGTTGATGCCGGCAACGGCGATGCGCGGGTTCTCATAGCCCATGCGCTTGAAATGCTTATGACCCATCTTGATGGTCGCAAGGACCCGTTCCGGCGTGGAGCGATCAATCGCCGTCTTCAGGGAAACGTGTGTCGAGATGTGCAGCACGTTGAGCGTTTCGGACGCCAGCAGCATCCATGAGCTCTTGGACTGGGTAAGATGTGCAAGCATGCCGGTGTGACCATCATAATGATGGCCAGCGGCATTGAGCGCCGCCTTGTTGATCGGAGCGGTGACAATACCAACAGCTTCGCCTGCCTGAACCATTTCAACGGCTTTCTTGATATATTGGAACGAGGCCTCGCCGCACGCCGGAGACAATATGCCGAATTCGCCGGGCAGATCGTCAACATGGATATGGACAACGGCCAGTGAACCTTCTTCAGCTTTGTCACCCTTGTGATGCAGAGACAGGTCCACGCCACAAACGGCCTTGGCGCGTTCGAGCGTATCCATGTCACCGATCACGGCATATTGCGCCCGCGCCTCAGCAGGAAGCGTCGCCATGGCCTTGACGGTCACTTCGGCACCAACCCCGGAAGGATCGCCCATCGTAATGACAACAGGGTTGTCAGACATGTCTTTCTCCTTGGCTTGAACAAGATCCGGACAAGGCCCCTGTCTCAGGGGCCCCTGCCCTCACTTTTTCAGTTCGGCTGCATTGAGGCAGCGCTTGGGAATACCGCCTTCAAGAATAGTTGCAATGTCTTCTACCACCATGAGACCGACGTTCTCGACTGCTTCTTTGGTGTCTGCACCGGAATGGGGCGTGAAGATCGCGTTGGGATGACTGAAGACCGGATGTTCGATCGCCGGCGGCTCGGTTACATAGGCGTCGATCGCCACGCCACCAAGCTGACCGCTTTCGAGCGCTTCGGCGATGGCATCCAGATCGACCACTTCGCCGCGAGCGAGGTTGATCAATTTGGCTCCCGGCTTCATCTTTGCGATGGTATCGCGGTTGATCAGGGCTGCATTGTCCTTGCCGCCAAAGATATGCAGCGAAACATAATCCGCCTTGCCAAGCAAATCCTCGAGCGGCAGGATCTCGATGCCATTCTCTTCAGCGAAGGCCATGTCCGCAAAGGGATCTGTGGCAACCACTTTCAGGCCGACACCAATAGCGTGCTTTGCCAGTTTCTTGCCGATGTTGCCGAGCCCGACAATACCGAGCACCTTGTCGGACAGCTCTGTTCCAACGCGTCGTTCCCATTTACCGGAGGTCACACAGACATGGCCTTGCGGGATGAAGCGTGCCATGGCGTAAAGAAGGCCCATGGCCAGCTCGGCGACTGCATTTGCGTTGGCGGCAGGCGTATTGCAGACAGGCAGGCCAGCAGCCGAACAGGCGGGAATGTCGATGTTGTCGACACCGACGCCATGCTTGATGACAGCCTTGAGATTGTTGGCCCCAACAAGAGTTTCTGCAGTGGCGGGCACAAGGCCCACCACGAGGATGTCTGCGTCTGCAATCTGATCGGAAACGCCACCGTCCGGCTTGGAGGTGTCGTCGCAACGCACCAGATCCCAACCCATTTCAGCGATCCGATCAGGCACCCGGCCATGTTTGCCAAAGCCGGGAGAGGTCGTGAGGACTTTCACCATCAGATCAGCTCATATTTTTTGAGAACAGCTTCAACCTGCTTGTCCTGCGCCGGATCGGGCAACAGGGCTGGCTGACGGGACGCACCAACGGATTTGTCCATCACCCACAGGGCGCGTTTGACCATGGCGGGCGGGAAGCCCAGTGCATAGAGATCCTTGCGGAAGTTGCCATAGGTCACCTGAGCGGCGGCAGCGCCTTCCTCGTCCCCGGCGTTGAAGCAGGAGATGATTTTGGCCAGAACATGCGGCAGCACGTTGCCGAGACCGGAGATGGCACCAGCGGCACCATTCTGCAGCGCCCAGTGCACGAGATGGTCAGGACCGGAATAGACGCCAAAGCCTTCGACTTCGTTGCCGACCTTGAGATATTCGGACAGAGTTTCCTGCTGGCCACCGCTGTCCTTGATCCCGGCGATGTTGGGATGAGCGGACAGCTTGCGGGCCGTTGCCGGTTCGATGTGGTTCTGCGTGCGGGCCGGAATATCATAGAGATAGATCGGGGTGTCGACGCTGTCAGCAACCGTCAGATAATGACGTTCGAGGCCATCCTGAGTGCAGGCAATGAAGAACGGGGTGATCACGGCAATGCCGTCTACACCGATCTTGTCAAATTCCTTGGCCAGCTTGACCGTCTCGAAGGTAGCGGGCATGCCGGCATTGACGATGACCTTGCAACGGCCCTTGACTTCGTCAACAACCTCGGCGGTCAGCTTGACCTTTTCTTCGAAGGTCAGAGCAGAGAAATCACCGTTGGTGCCTGCGGCCAGAATGTTGTTTCCGGCATCGATCTGGCGGCGGACCTGCGCGCGCGTCGCTTCGTAGTTTAGCGTTTCGTCGTCGTTGAAGCAGGTAACGAGAGCCACATAAGCTTCTTTGGTCATTTGATTAACTCCGTTTCGTTCAGGCCGCACTGGAAGTGGCAGACTTGGAGCGCGCCTTTGAGATGAGCGGCCAGGCAAGTGACAGCACCGTCAGGCCAAGGAACAGAAGGGTGATCGGGCCGGAGATGAAGGCGATCACATCATCGCCGGTCTGCAACAGGCCGCGACGCAGGTTGGATTCCATCATCGGACCGAGGATCAGTGCGATACACAGGGCCGCTTGGCTAAAGCCGAATTTCTGCATGCCCCAGCCCAGAACACCAAACCCGACCATGGTGTAGAGGTCGACCGGGTTGAGGTTGATCGAGAAAGAACCGATGAAGCAGAAGATGACGATAGCAATGGTCAGCATGCGGCGCGGAACCATCAGGATCTTCGAGAAGACCGGAATGAGCAGCATTCCGAAGATGAACATGAAGATGGTTGCCATGAAGGTACCGCCGAAGATGCCGACGACGATATCAGGGTTGGTCTGGAAGAGCATCGGTCCGGGAGCAAGACCCTGGATCATCAGGCCGCCCATCAGAACCGCCGTAACGACGTCGCCAGGAACCCCGAGAGCGAGCAGCGGGATCAGCGCAGAAGCACAGACCGCGTTGTTGGCGGATTCAGTTGCGGCCACACCGGGCACATAACCGGTGCCGAATTTCTCCGGCGTCTTGGACGTGCGACGGGCTTCGTTGTAGGAAATCCACGAGGCCGTGCCCGAACCGGTGCCCGGTACGATGCCAATGAAGGTGCCAATGATCGAGCCGCGAATGAGGGCCGAGGCACTTTCCTTCATTTCTTTCATGCTCGGCCAGCGACCAGCGACCATACTGATGATGTTATCTTCCTTGGTCGTCAGGCGTTCAAGCTGGGTGAAGACTTCTGACAAGGCGAACAGACCGATGAGAGCCGGGGTGAAGGCGAAGCCGGAGGCAAAGCCGTTGATGCCGAAGGTGTAGCGCATGACACCGGCAATCGGGTCTGCCCCGACGCAAGAGATCAGGATGCCGAGACAGCCGGAAATCGCTCCCTTGACGAGGTCGCCGGAGAGCGAGGCGATAATGGTCAAGCCAAAGAGAGCCAGAGCGAAATATTCAGGTGCGCCGAATTCTAGCGCGACACTGGCAAGCTGTGGTGCAAGCGTTGCAAGGACGACAGCCGCAAACAGGCCACCAATTGTCGAGGCGATGGTTGCCATGCCGAGCGCCTTGCCCGCTTCGCCCTTCTGGGCCATCGGATAGCCGTCGAGCACGGTTGCGGCGGAAGCCGGGGTGCCGGGCGTGCGGAGAAGAATGGAAGAGACGCAGCCACCATAAATCCCGCCGATGTAAATGCCGATCAGCATGTTCAACCCCATGACAGGGGTCATACTGAAGGTCAGCGGGATGAGAAGTGCCACTCCCATCGTGGCGGTCAATCCGGGCAGCGCGCCGATCACAAGGCCGCCAAGGGTACCAAGGGCGATGGTCCAGATCACATCTAACTGGAAGAGAGGCGCAAGATAGGAGAGCGTGTCCATGATGCACTTTCAGACAAGTTGGCTGAGCGTCCGCGGGACGTAGCGATCGTTTCTGAGGGGGATGGGGAGCGCACGCGGCGCGCTCCCCGGTCAGGCAGAGCCGGTTTACAGGGTCACCCTGCAAACCGGACAGGCTGTTACTTGTTCATGCCGAGCATGCCGAGCTCTTCGAGCACTTTCTTGGAAATTTCGCTGTCCTTGTTGACGCGTTTCTCGAAAGTTTCGGCATCTTCATAGGTCACGAATTCACCCATGTCGGTCATCTTGGTGACAAAGTCTGGATCGGTTGCAACTTCTTTCACAGCGTTCCGCAGCCAGGCAAGATCTTCTGCCGGGGTGTTTTTCGGAGCGATCAGACCTTTCCAGGAAGACCAGGTGAAGTCGACGCCCTTTTCGACTGCAGTCGGGGTATCCGGGAACAGGTCGATGCGTTTGTCTTCCATCACGAAGATCGGGGTCATCTGACCAGCATCGGAAGCCGCTTTGGCTTCAGCCGGAGAGGCAACCATTGCGTCGATGTGACCACCGATACAAGCGGTACGGGCCTTGGACGACCCTTCAAACGGTATGGATTCGATCTTGATGCCCGCAGCAGCGGCGAACGCTTCGGCGGAGATCTGGTTTGCACCACCGGCGCCGGAGTTACCAACCTGCGGCTTGTTGGATTTGGCATATTCAACAAAGCTGTCATAGTCGGTGAACGGAGCGTCCTTACAGCCAACCATCACCTGCAGAGAACGGGCAAAGAGGCCAACAAAGGCAAAGTCTTCGACCTGATAGTCGGTTCCGCCGATGTGAGGCTTGATGGCAATCGGGCCCTGTGCAGCAGCGCCGATGGTGTAGCCATCAGGGCGACCATGAACAGCAGCAGAGGTTCCGATGGCGCCGCCGCCACCCGGCTGGTTGCGAACGACCATCTGCTTGCCTTCGAATTTCTTCTCGAAAGTGTCGGCAAAGACGCGCAGCGACAGGTCAGTTGAGCCACCGGCAGAATAGGGAACCACGATCTGGATCGGGCGCACTGGATAATCGGCAGCCATTGCAGCACCAGTGGCCATGATGGCTGTTGCAGCGACAGTCAGGGTGAGTTTGGACAGTTTCATGTTTTATCCTCCCAAGGATACTTTGTTGAAGGCCCCTTACGGAAGCCAGACAGACAAAAGACGAGTGAAGCCGAAGTAAACCGCAAAGGTCATAACCAGCGGAAAGATCACTAGAATATACCAGCGTCTTTCACCCAGTAGCCACAGACCGACGACAAAGGTGACCAGCGTCGCGGGGATGTAACCAACGGGATAGAAGGCCGCTGCATAGGCAACAAGCAGCAGCACAAATCCGAACATGATGAGCAGAGTGCGCGCGTCGGGCATGGAAATGCCCTCCTCTTCGCCACCTTTTTTCTCACCGCCAATGGATCGAGCGATCAGAGCGAGGGAGAGCAGAGCAATCCCGCCAATCATCAACCAGGGGATCATGGAGGGCCCGGCGACCGATGAAGTCATCCCCCTCTTGATGTAGAGGGTCAGCCAGGCAACGACGATGCAGAAGACCAGCAATCCGCCACCGATCCACATATCGCTTTTGCGCGGGGAAATAGTCGACATTGATTCCTCCAGTAAAGGCCAAAACACTGGCCGAGAGCACATTGACCCTCGAGACTACATTGAGCCTTGCGTCTACCATGGCCAGAATTTGGTAACTTGTCAACACTTTCTTCTAAAAAATCCGCAATTTGTTCAAATCAAAAAATAATTCTTGAGCTTTTCATTTCTCTTCGCGTTCGCGTGATTTTTCTTTAATTTATTGTTTTTGCTAAATTATATTGATATTTCTGGCCCCGGTTTGTTAGTTTCCATTTTGTATTGCATCGAAAGTTCATTCAATTTTACAGGTACAAACATTATTGACAAATTTTTGAAAAAGGCGTTTCCTGTTGTCAATTGGTAAAAGAAGGCAGCCATTTCTCGACTCCGCGCGTGTCCATGGCAGCCCAAGTGGAGGATTGATGACATGTTGCCCTTGACGTCGCCCCTGGAAATGCAGTTTCCGCCCGTCGTCCGGTTCGGAGACGGGACGATCAAGACCCTGAAGGACTGGGTAGTCCAGAAGGGATACAAGGCTCCCTTCGTTGTAGCCGATGCGGCCAATGCCCAGCGACTGGATCTGCTTGGCCTCGACACATTCACCTGCTTCTCGGATGTTGTCCCCGAGCCCGACATTCCCAACCTGAAGCAGGCCGTTGCCGCCGCCGAGGGCTGTGATGTGGTCATCGGCTTTGGCGGCGGATCGGCGATGGACCTTGCCAAGCTCGTCGCGGTTCTGGTCTCGCAGGATTGTGTGTTCGAAGACATTTCCGGCCCTCACCGCGCCCTGCCGCGCAAAGTTGGTCTGGCACAGTTGCCAACGACCGCAGGCACCGGCTCAGAGGTTGGCACGCGCGCGCTCGTGACAGACCCGGCAACTCTCAGCAAGGTCGCAACCGAGAGCGTTCATATGCTGGCGGATCTCGCCATCATCGACCCGGCCCTGACAATGACGGTGCCGAGCCGCGTCACGGCAGCCACCGGCGTTGACGCCATGGCCCATTGCGTTGAAGCCTTCACCTCCAAACGCTCCCATCCGATCATCGACAATTACGCCATGATGGGCATCGAACTGGTCGGACGTTACCTCAAGCGCGCCGTAGACGACGGCTCCGATGCAGAGGCCCGCACCGGGCTTGCTCTTGCTGCCTTTTACGGCGGCGTTTGCCTCGGACCTGTCAACACGACATCCGGTCACGCGGTTTCCTACCCGCTCGGCACCCGGCACAAACTCGCGCATGGTGTTGCCAACGCTCTCATCTTCCCTCACACGCTGGCCGCCAATGCAGCCGTGGTGCCTGAAAAGACGGCGAAGGTTTGTCACGCGCTCGGATTCGAAGGCGGTAGCAACGAGGCTGTTCTTGCCGGTGCCCGTGCCTTCTGCGAGTCACTCGGGCTCGACATGCATTTGAGCGCTCACGGCATCCCCGAAAGCGATCTGGCGGAGATGGCGAAAGAGGCCCACGCCATTCGTCGCCTACTCGACTGGAACCCGGTCGATCTGTCCGTTGATGATATCGAGGCGATCTATCGCGCCGCCTACTAAGACCTCGTTGACACCCGTATCCGAAGGGTGTCCGACCGTACAAAAGCCTGAGCCAGCAAGTCCCGGCCACTAAGTGCATGATCCAATGCGATCCTCCCAGTCAGAGGATCATGCCGTCGGGACAAGAAGAAGATCGTGGCGGAAAGTTTACAGTCCCCCGATCCGTCACGATCTTCTCCCCTTCCAATGCTCAGCTACCCCCACCCTCCGAAAAATTCTGCCATTTGCAGGCTCTCTCGATTGGCTGCGATCTCGCTTGCACGAGTCCCAAGGCTCCACCGAAGACGATCATCCGCCTCTTTCAATACTCAGACAGGCGCCCAAAAGGCCGCTATCCACAATGAGAATGAGGGCTTTTTGTCTGCGAATTTTTGCCGAAATGCATTTTGAGCATAGCTGACCTGCAGAATCTGGTTATCTCGATTTCGAGCTGGGTCGAACGATGCCTAAAGGCGACCTCTGATCCAGAGTTGTCACATCGAACATATGCAAGCCAATTCACGGACACAGATATTGCTGTAATGCTCTCTCTGGTCGGGAGGTTTCCGCTTGTCGATCAAAATAAGTCAACAATTCTGACATTCCGTTACGTAAATTTCAAGAGCAACCCTATGTCAGCCGACAGTCCGTGATGCTTTTCCCTTGGACCCATGGCGATCACGGGGAGTTTATTGCACTGCGTCATTTCGTAACGATGAATATCAAATGGATGCAGATGAGGCATGCCAGCCATGTCAATGACGCAATATCGCCACCTCGCCTTTTGACCGATATCAATGAAAAAAAGCGGCCAAAACTGCTTCTTTTGGCCTAGGCCCAAACCCTTATCACGGGACGTTGCGTCAACTTGGAGGAACGGGTTCTGCACTTCGCGCGCTTGCCTTTTGCAGGCGATTGAACAGCGGAACCTTGTCGTGAGTTCGACGGTGAGGAGAAAGCCTTCACGGGCGGGCCGGTTTGGCCGGCGATGCGTTCTCCCATATGGGCCGAATGCTCGCCTCTGCCGTATATGCGGGTAGTTTTCAGATTTTGACTGAAATGTCATCCGCCTGACCGGGCCGACCAACGCAACTGACCCTGATACGGTCACCGTACATTTTAACCTCTGGTGTATTTAACAGTTAGAGCACTCTTCCCATGCCCAATCATACCACTTTCGAAAACAAGACTTACGACGAAATCAATATCGGTGATGAGGCCACCCTCACCCGCGTTGCAACGGAACAGGACTTTCTGGTCTTTGCCAATGCTTCGGGAAACCTGAATTCGCTTCATCTTTCACGCTATGTGCAGAATGGCGACGGCAAACGCACTGCCTACGCTCCGCCGCTCTGGGTCGCCTCTCTGGTGTCCGCCATCTTCGGCAACATCCTGCCCGGTGTCGGTGCCCGTTATCGGCATCAGACCTTCAACTTCGGCGCTCGCTGCATTGCCGGTGACGTGCTGGATGTCAAGGTCAAGGTTACCGACAAGCTCGCCGACAACGTGATCTGCTTTGACACGGAAATCCGTCGCCAGTCCGACAATGAAGTCCTGATTTCCGGTCCGGCCGAAATCTATGCTCCGGCCAAGAAGCTCTGCTTCGACGCCTTAAAAAAGCCGGAACTGATGCTGGAAACCCACCCCTACTTCGAAGAACTGATCCGCAAGGCCCAGAAAGAAGCCCAGGTGGTGACGGCAGTTGTCGCTCCGGAAGAAGAAAAATCGCTCGGCGGCGCCATTCTGGCCAAACAGAACGGCATCATCACCCCGATTCTCGTGGGTAGCGAAGCCAAGATCCGGGCCGTGGCCAAAGAGAATGACTGGGATCTTGATGGTATCGAGATCATCAACCAGGTCGACCATGCCCGCGCTGCCAACATGGCCGTGGATCTGATCGCCGAGGGTCGCGCCGGTGCCATGATGAAGGGTCACCTTCACACCGACGATCTGCTTCGCGCTGCCCTGCGCAAGGTCAATGGTCTTCGTGCCGGTCGCCGGTTCACCCATGTGTTCGTGATGGATGTCCCGGGCGTTGATCATCCGATCCTCGTCACCGACGCAGCCATCAACATTCAGCCTGACCTCAAAACCAAGGCTGACATCGTTCAGAACGCCATCGATGTGGCTATCTCCATCGGAATAGAAGTTCCGAAAGTGGGCATCCTGTCAGCCGTTGAAACGGTCAACCCGGATATCCCGTCCTCTCTGGACGCCGCGCTGCTGTCCAAGATGGCCGACCGAGGCCAGATCACTGGTGGTGTCGTTGATGGCCCGCTCGCCATGGACAACGCGGTTGACCTCGCTGCAGCCCGCACCAAAGGCATCACGTCCGAGGTTGCTGGTCATGCCGAGATCCTGGTTGTTCCGAACCTTGATGCAGGCAACATGCTGGCCAAACAGCTGGCCTACATCTCTCATGCTGAGCCTGCAGGCCTCGTGCTCGGTGCCAGCGTGCCGATCATCCTGAACTCCCGTTCGGATGGCGACATGGCCCGTCTTGCCTCCTGCGCAATTGCGTCCCTGCATCATGCCCGCATCGGCAAAAAAGCTTAAGGCACACAAGAATAGTTCCATAATCGAGGTAATGCCTGACAAGAAAAGGGGTGGGCGATCGTCCGGATCGCCCACCCCCATTTGTTTTCAGCCCCAGCTAGGTGGCTCAATAGACCATGGTGCTCATCTTCAGATCGTCCCAGATCTCCTTGACCGTATGCTGCATGTCGCGACGGCGAGCTGTGTAGTGGGTGTGCAGCAGATGGTGCGCCTTTTCCGAGTTCGGGGCTTCGAGGAAGTCCTTGTACAGGTTTTTGACCTGTTCGTTGTTGTGGGACTGGCGCACATTCATCTTGCGATCCACATTGTAGATCGTCTCGCGCCGGGCCATGGCCAGAGGCAGATAGGCTTTCTTGGATCTCAGCGATCCGCCGCCATCAACGCAGCCACCCGGGCAGGCCATGATCTCGATAAAGTCGAAATCCGCCGTTCCGGCCCTGATTGCCTCAACCAGTGCCCGCGTTTCGGACAGGCCATGGCACATGGCGACTTTGACTTCACCGAACGGGCCGCCGAGGTCAACGGTTGCAGATCGCACGCCATCAAAGCCGCGCAGTTGCGTTAGTTCGATGGTCTCAAGCTCCTTGCCGTTAATCACCGCGTAGAGCGTTCTGACCGCGGCTTCCATAACGCCACCGGTCGTGCCGAAAATGGCTCCTGCCCCGGTGAACTCGCTCATGTAAGGGTTATCGAAGTCGCTGGGTTCGATTTTCTTCAGATCGATCCCTTCCCTGCGTAACAGGCGGGCGAACTCGCGCGTGGTCAGCACGACGTCCGTCTCGGGCGCGCCGTCGATAGTCAGCTGATCCCTGACGGCCTCGTCTTTCTTGGCGGTGCAGGGCATGATCGAGATGACGCGGATCCTGTCGGCTGGAATGCCCATCTTTTCCGGCAGGTAGGTCTTGGACAGACGCGAGAGCACCTGCTGGGGCGACTTTGTCGAGGACAGCAAAGGCAGGATGTCCGGGTAGTGGATCTCGGCAAAGTTGATCCAGGCCGGACAGCAGGAGGTGAAGGTTGGCTTTCTGCTCTCCTTCAGCCGGTTGAGCAGCTCCATCCCCTCTTCCATGATCACCACGTCGGCGGCGAAGTTGGTGTCGAGCACGATGTCGACGCCGATCTTGCGACAGGCCGAGACGATGTGGCCCTGCACGTTAGTTCCCGGCGGCATGTTGAACTCTTCGCCAAAAGCCACGCGGACGGCGGGAGCGAACTGGACGACGGTGGTGATGTCAGGATCGCAGATGAATTCTAGCGCCCGGTCGGTTTCGTCCCGTTCACTGAGGGCGCCGGTCGGGCAGACCAGCACACACTGGCCGCAGGTGACACAGGTGGAATTGAGCTGATCCATGCCGTGCCTCAGGCCGACCATGCGATCGATACCAGAGCCTTCCATCACCAGTGCATCAACCTGCTGGTAATGGCGGCAGACGGCTACACAACGCTGGCAGCGGACACAGCGACGCATGTCGCGGATGAGTGCCGGTGAAGAGGTATCTACCTCACGCGACAGGGTGCGTTTTTCGTTGTAGAAGCGGTTCTGCTTCAGCCCGACAAATTGAGCCAGATCCTGCAGCTCACAATCGCCATGGCGGTTGCAGGTGGCGCAGTCCTGAAGGTGGTCGGCCATCAGCAGTTCGACCTGCAGCTTCTGCATTTCGCGCACTTTTGTGGTCCGGGTGTTGACCGACAGACCCTCGCGCACGGGCGTATTGCAGGAGGTCACGATCTGATGCTTGTCCTTGCCATTCTGCACGATGTCGACCACACAGACCCTGCAGGTGCCCGGGATATGGTCGATGTCGTCGAGCTCACACAGAGTGGGGATGTAGAGATCATGCCTGCGGGCGCAGGACAGGATGGTCTCGTTGGGGAAGCCCCTGCAGGCTTTGCCGTTGATGGTGAGCGAGATGGTCGCCTCTGACGGATCGCGCTTGGCGTGATTGGTGGTGTCAATGTTGCACATGGCTCATACCGCTCCTTCCGGAATCGGGTGCTGGGTAACGACCGAATAGACGCGATAGCACCGCATGCAGCGCTGGGCTTCGGCGTAGGCTTCCTTGGCGCTGATGGTCTGCTCCACTTCCTCGAACATGTGCTTGCGCAATTCCGGATCAAGTTCGGGGTTATGGACGCGATATTCATTGCGCACGGGTGTCTGGACGACATCGCTGGCCAGCAGGCGGTTGTCGGACAGAAGCTCGCGCATACGGGAGCGCTTGAAGAAGCGGACGTTGCCAAGCTGGATCCAGTCGTCGATGCTGCGGGCAGCCTTGAGGCCTGCCGCCATGGCATAGATGAGCGTCGAAGGGCCAGTCACGCAATCGCCGCCGGCGAACACGCCGGGGCGTGAGGTCTCGAGTGCCTTGCCCGCATCGACGCATTGCCAGCGGTCAAACTCGATGCCGTCGCCTTCCACCAGTGCGCCGTCCTCGACCCGCTGGCCGATGGCGGCGATGATGGCGTCGCACGGCATGGTGAATTCTGATCCGGGAATGGCCCTGACCCCACGCCGCCCCGATGCATCCGGTTCGGTCTGTTCCATGCGGACGACCTCAACACCGACGACCTTGCCGTTTTCTGTGAGAATTTTCGTCGGATTGCACAGGGTGTGGAACTCGATGCCTTCGTGCTCGGCGGCGACCAACTCTTCTTCGTCGGCGGGCATGTCCTCACGGGTGCGGCGATAGACGACGCTCGCCGTATCTGCACCGAGCCTCAGAGCTGAGCGCACACAATCCATCGCGACGTTCCCGGCCCCGACAACGATCACGTTGCCCTTCATTTCGAGCTTGGCGTCACCGGCGACATGGTCATGGACGCTGAGCAGGAAATTGATGCCGCGATAATAGCCTTCGAGGCGATCATCCTCGTTCTCGACACCGAGCGTGGTGCCTTCCTGACAGCCAAGCCCTAGGAAGACCGCTTTGTAACCGCGATCAAACAGATCATCGATGCTGAAATCCCGACCCAATTGCTGGCCATAGAGAAAGCGACCGCCGAGCTCGACGATGATGTCGGTTTCCATGGCGAGGGTGTCCTTGGGCAGGCGATAAGTTGGGATGCCAATCTGAGCCATGCCGCCAGCCTGATGGAGCTTTTCAAAGACATCGACGTGGTAGCCATGGAGCAACAGGTGATAGGCGCAGGAGATCCCTGCAGGCCCTGCCCCGATAACGGCGACCTTCATGCCATCCTCGAGCGGCTTGCGGATCATGTCACGGGTGAACTTCAGGGCATGCTCGCCCTTCTGGAAGTCAGCGACATAGCGTTTGAGCACTTTGATCCCGACCGCCTCGTCAACAAATTTGCGCTGACAGGCCTGCTCGCAATAGCGCACGCAGACGCGACCGCAGGTGGCCGCCATGGGATACTTCTGCAAGAGAACGCCAAGGGAGCTCTCCGGCTTGCCGTCGCGGACATAGTCGATATAGCGCGGGACGTTTACTTTGGACGGGCAGGCCTCGATGCATGGCGCGGTGAGATAGGCCATGCCATGCTGTGCCCGGATCGGCCGGTGATTGGCGATCTCCTCCTCGACCCTGTCGCGGAAATGACGGATGACGCCAAGCATGGCGATAGCGCAGGTTCGGCCCAGATTGCACAATGACGTTTCTGCCATCTGTATGCCGAGCATCTCCATCTCGTCAAAGTCGAGAGGTGAGTCCAGCCCGCGCCGCATCTTGTCGAGTGCCTCACTCACCAGTGCCGTCCCCATACGACATGGTGTGCAGGCACCGCAGGATTGCTCCGCCGCCTTGTTCATATAATGATAGAGCGCATCAACCAGACTGACCTTGTCGTCAAACACGAAAAAGCCCCGATCGCCAAAAAAGGCGCGGATCTGGTTGCCCTCATCAAATTCATCGAAATTCTCTAGCGTGGGAAATGTGCCATTGACCGCCCCTTGCCGACCGTCATGCACTACGCCATCCCAAACACCGTATGCGACTTCTGCCATAGTCATTTCACCCTTGGCTGGTTTTTCACACAACCAAGAGAGAGCCGAGCCCCACATGACGCTTGCTGTCACACACGAGCTGGTCCTCCCTCGCGCAAATCGTGTGCCATCTTGCGCTATCTACAACTTTAGGATGGGGAGGAAAATGCAACCTTGTGCTGGATCAACCAGATTACCCAACGGCAATCGTCTTTTATCTTGCGCACATTTTTCTTGTTTTAAAATAAATACTTGCGCCAAACAGGCATTGTAAAAGCCCTTATAGACTTGAACCAAAAAAGTACAATTGGGAGCGGGGAAGCTATTGGTCGCGATTTCTACTCTGCAATCGGACCTTGCGGGCGCACTCGGACAAAAAGATCTTTGACAGCAAAGACGATGTCTCGCTGTGACCGTGATCGCCAAAGAACAAAAGACCAGTGCGGATCAAACGCCGTGGAGACCACTCTCACACTGCGGGATCTGGCTTTTGTCAGACTGTAGAAGAAAAGATCGTGCGGCACTCGGGGAGGATTTCGGTGCCGTGCTGTAGGCGGGGTCTCATCCCCCTAGAGGGGGAAACTTTCTCGCCTGCAAGAGCCTCATGCGGTAACGTGTACCGACAGGCTTGGCCTAAGCCGACTTAGAACTGGATGTCAGTCGGAAGGCCAAGGCTGCGAAGGTCAGCTTCGTTCGGATTGCGGCCGCGTTCGATGTCGCCTGCGATACGGGCTGCGGGAGGAAGAGAAGCGAAAACCATGCCCAGTGTATCAACTGCGCCTTTGATGCTTTCAAACATATTAAAGTTCCTTCGTTTCGTTCTTGCATTTTATTCTTGATGCAAGTCAAACATAGTGCATCTGAAGCCCCGCGAAAACACACTATCTGGTCTATTGGATATGCACATTATGCATACCAACTTAAACTGCTTCAAAAACTAGAAAATTTGGCTGATTTCTGCCGTTTTTCCAATTTCAGTTTAAGGGAAATCTCGTAGAAATATTACCAACCCCAAGTGAGTATTCTATTTTTGATTTATTGAAAATATATAATGTTTTGAATAAATACTCTATTATGGCATATAGTACTGCATTATGCAGCAAACGCTGCTCTGGCACTCCGGCAACGCATATCAATTCGATAGTCATGCGCACTGTGGGCTGCAATCAACCCCACCCTGTTGTTGCCTTGGTATTATGCCATATACTCTGCTTCTTCGGCTTGAACTCATTTGTTCGTCTGCATACCTCTTTTCAGGCGAATTGGGGCAACCAACCAATTTTCACGACCAAACAGGACCATCATGGATCAGCCATTCGACACTCGACCCTTCCCGTTCGACAATTCCTATGCGCGCGACCTTGAGGGATTCTATGTCCCCTGGCAGGGCAGCAAAGCTCCGAAGGCGCGCATTGCTCTGCTCAATGAGGGTCTTGCCGCGTCGCTGGGGTTGGATCTCGATGCCTCGGACCCGATGCTGGCCGAGATCCTTGCAGGGAGTGAGACCGCAGAGGGGTCGATGCCACTGGCGCAGGCTTATGCCGGTCATCAGTTTGGCGGCTTCTCGGCCCAATTGGGCGATGGGCGAGCATTGTTACTGGGCGAGCTTCTGGATGGCGAGGGGCAGCGCTTTGACCTGCATCTCAAAGGCTCCGGACCAACCCCTTTCTCGCGAGGTGGCGATGGCAAGGCCGTTCTCGGCCCCGTTCTGCGGGAATATCTGATGGGCGAAGCGATGCATGCACTCGGCATCCCGACGACAAGGGCGCTCGCAGCGGTGACAACCGGAGAACTTGTGCCGCGCGAAGGGCTCAAGCCGGGGGCGGTTCTGGTGCGCGTTGCGGCAAGCCACCTGCGGGTCGGAACCTTCCAGTTCTTCGCGGCCCGTCAGGAATGGGACAAGCTGAAGACTTTGGCTGACTATGCCATCGCCCGACACGCCCCCGATCTCAGGGAGGCTGACAATCCCTATCTGGCATTGCTTGAGGAAGTCTCAAGGCGGCAGGCCCACCTAATCGCGCAATGGATGCAGGTTGGCTTCATCCATGGGGTGATGAACACCGACAATATGACGATCTCCGGCGAGACCATCGACTATGGGCCTTGCGCCTACATGGATCATTATGATCCGGCCACGGTGTTCAGTTCCATCGATCACATGGGGCGCTATACCTATGGCAATCAGCCACCCGTCGCACGTTGGAATTTGGCTCGCTTTGCCGAAACGCTGGTGCCGCTCATCGATCCGGACAATGAAGAGCGGGCGATCAATCTCGCCACCGACGTCATCGCCGACTTCATGCCTATCTATAAAGAAGCGTATCACGCGGGAATGGCAAAGAAGATTGGGCTTTCCAGCCTCGAACGTGGAGATGACAAGCTAATCGATGACCTTCTGACCACGCTTCGTGGACAGTCTATCGACTTTACCAGCACCTTCAGGGCCCTTGCCGATACGCTTCGTTCTGGACGGGAGCCAATCCTCACTCTGTTCGAAGACCGTGAAGGCATTGTTGGCTGGCTCGAACGCTGGCAGGCGCGCCTGTCTTCCGAGGATCGCGACGGTGCAGCCATCGCCGACGCCATGGACCGGGTGAACCCGCTTTATACCCCTCGCAATCATCTGGTTGATGCTGCACTTGTGAAAGCCGAAGGCGAAGCCGATCTGGAGCCGTTCAAGGCGCTCCTCGCCGTTCTTGCAGATCCCTTCACGAAGCGAGAGGGGCTTGACAGCTATGTCGGGCCAGCGCCTCAGAACTTTGGGCCGTTCGTAACCTATTGCGGAACCTGATGCTTCCAAACACGCGAATCGATTCATTAAAAATATCGCAATCATGAATTCAACGACATGACATTGATGAAAAGCGCGCTCTTTATCTTATGCCTAGTGTGAATTACTTATGGTCTAACAATCAAGGTAACACACCCGCCTTTGGAAGGTGGAGCAACGGAATGGAGCAATCCTCATGTCTATCAGACCAGTCGTGTCTTCAAGTCAGGCCATTCCCACCATGGAAGGCGCTGGCGTCAAGCTGCACCGCGCATTCGGATTTCAGAATCCGGAAATGGCCGATCCCTATCTGCTGTTCGATGATTTCCGTGGCGACAATCCCGATGATTTCATTCGCGGCTTTCCGTGGCATCCGCATCGCGGCATCGAAACCATCACCTATGTACTGAAGGGTACTGTTGAGCATGGCGACAGCCTTGGCAACCACGGCACGCTCGGCGCAGGTGACGTGCAATGGATGACCGCAGGCTCGGGCATCATGCATCAGGAAATGCCTACCGGGAACGACAAGGGCCAGATGCATGGCTTCCAGCTCTGGGCCAACCTGCCTGCGAGCCTGAAGATGACGGCTCCTCGCTATCAGGATGTCGAAGGCAAGGAAATCCCGCAGGTCATCGATGATGACGGAACCAGCGTCAAGATCATCGTCGGCAACTTCTGGGGCAAGAGCGGGCCGGTCGACGGTATTGCTGCTGATCCGCTCTATCTGGACATCTTTGTGCCCGCCGGCGTTCGCAAGCGGTTCAAGATCGACACCTATCGCAACTGTTTTGCCTACATCTTCGAAGGCAAGGCAAATTTCGGCAATGCCTCCAATCCTCGCGGCATTCTTCTGGAGAAGGAAGTCCGGGGCGAAGAAGTCAACATCCGCGACATGTCCGGCAACCGCACGCTCGTTCATTTCGGCACCGGCGATGAAGTGGAAGTGCAGGCCGGTCCGGAAGGCGTTCGCTTCCTACTAATTTCCGGCGCTCCGCTGCAGGAACCCGTCGCATGGCACGGCCCGATCGTGATGAACACGCAGCAGGAAATCCGTCAGGCCATTCACGAATTGCGCAACGGAACCTTCATCAAGCCAGCGCATTGAGCCACAAACAGGATCCTGCCTTCCCCATCCGGATGGCAGGATCATTTCGAGTATTCCGGAAGCGACCAGCGTCACCTGCCGAGCATCAAACCTCGGGGCTGGATTTGCTCCACCCAAGACACCTGAAACACATCACATTCACTCCTGATCAATCGGAGATCAAAAATGACCAAAGTTCTCGTTCTTTACTATTCTGCCTATGGCCACATCGAAACTATGGCCAAAGCCGTCGCAGAAGGCGCTGCAGCTGAAGGTGCAGACGTCACCATCAAACGCGTGCCTGAACTCGTGCCTGAAGACGTCGCCAAGGCGTCCTACTACAAAATGGATCAGGAAGCCCCGATCGCCAGCCCGAGCGAGCTTGACCAGTATGATGCCATCATCGTTGGTGCAGGCACCCGCTTCGGCACCGTTGCTTCCCAGATGCGCAACTTCTGGGACCAGACCGGCGGTCTGTGGGCCGAAGGCAAACTGACCGGCAAGGTCGGCGCTGTCTTCACCTCTTCCGCTACCCAGCATGGCGGTCAGGAATCCACCATTCTCGGCTTCATCCCGACCCTGATGCACCACGGCATGGTCGTCGCTGGCCTGCCTTATGCCTTCCAGGGCCAGACCGGTGTTGAAGAAATGAAGGGTGGCTCTCCTTACGGCGCAACCACCATCACCGATGGCGACGGCTCCCGCCAGCCGTCCGCAATCGAACTCGATGGCGCACGCTATCAGGGTGGCTATGTGGCCAAACTGGCTGCCAAGCTTTCCGCCTAAGGGCACGGGCCGGTGTATCGAGCGGAGCTTTCCCTGATCCGCCTGATCACTCCAGTATCCCTCATGGCAACAACTTGCCAAGCAACCGGGCGCCTGCTCAGAAGAAGCCGTTTGATAGCCCCGACGGGAACAGGCATCCATTGGCGTGAGGGGGCGAAAGCCCCCTCATTTTTATTCTGACTTTCAAAGGAGAAACTCCCATGGGACTTCTCGTCGATGGCAAATGGCATGATCAATGGTACGACACCAAATCAACCGGAGGCCGCTTCGTTCGCAAGGATTCCGCCTTTCGGAACTGGATCACGGCTGACGGATCAGCCGGGCCGACTGGCGAAGCAGGCTTCAAGGCCGAGGCTGGTCGTTATCATCTCTATGTCTCTCTCGCCTGTCCCTGGGCCCATCGCACGCTGATTTTCCGTGCCCTCAAGGGTCTGGAAGACATGATTTCCGTCTCGGTCGTCAATCCCTACATGGCCGAGAATGGCTGGACATTCGAGCCCGCAGAGGGCGTTATTTCCGATCCACTGTTCGGCGCCGACTACCTCTATCAGATCTACACCAAGGCTGATCCGACCTATAGCGGTCGCGTGACCGTTCCGGTGTTGTGGGACAAAAAGACCGGCACCATCGTTTCGAACGAATCCGCCGAGATCATCCGCATGTTCAATTCCGCCTTTGACGGGATTGGTGCGAAACCGGGCGATTATTATCCGGAAGCAGAGCGCGAAGAGATCGACGCGATCAATGCCCGTGTCTATGACACCGTCAACAACGGCGTCTACAAATCCGGGTTTGCGACCACGCAGGCGGCCTATGAAGAGGCACTCTACCCGCTGTTCGAAAGCCTAGACTGGCTTGAGGAACGCCTCTCCAAGTCGCGCTATCTGCTCAAATCTGGACTGACCGAAGCAGACTGGCGTCTGTTCACGACGCTTGTGCGCTTTGACCCGGTTTATGTTGGCCATTTCAAATGCAACATCCGCCGGATCGAGGACTATCCCAACCTGTCGAACTATGTTCGCGATCTCTATCAGGTCCCCGGTGTCGCAGCGACGGTCAATCTTGGCCATATCAAGCAGCATTATTATGCGAGCCACGATACGATCAACCCGACCCGGATTGTTCCGGGCGGGCCCGATATCGATTTTTCTGCGCCTCATAACAGAGGGGCCCTGCCGCACGCGGCCTGACGCTCCACAGCTCATTTCGAAAAGACCTTGCCCGGCCCTTTTGGCCGGGTATATCTCTCTCCGGCACCCGGACATTCCCCCCACCATTCAGATATAAAACCAGCTGGTCGTTGCTGTGCTTTTGCAGTTGACGCAGGGGATTGGATGTCCCAGTGTGCCGATAAGCAAATTTACCTAAAAAGAAGAGTCTAGGAGAAACCCATGCGTACACGTGCTGCTGTCGCTCTGGAAGCGGGCAAGCCCCTGCAGGTGATGGAAGTGGAGCTCGACGGCCCGAAGGCTGGTGAAGTTCTCATCGAAGTGAAAGCAACCGGCTTGTGTCACACGGACGAATTCACCCGTTCCGGAGCAGATCCGGAAGGCCTGTTCCCCTCCATTCTGGGCCACGAAGGCGCCGGTGTGGTGCTGGAAGTCGGAGAAGGTGTAACCACCCTGAAACCGGGTGACCATGTCATTCCGCTTTACACCCCTGAATGCCGCGAATGCCCGTCTTGTCTCTCTGGCAAGACCAACCTGTGCACCGCGATCCGCAACACGCAGGGTCAGGGCCTGATGCCGGACGGCACCACTCGTTTCTCGATGCTCGATGGTACACCCATCTATCACTATATGGGCTGCTCGACCTTCGCCAATCATACGGTTCTGCCCGAAATCGCCCTTGCCAAGGTTCGCGACGACGCGCCCTTTGACAAGATCTGCTACATCGGCTGCGGCGTGACCACCGGCATCGGTGCCGTGATCAACACTGCTGGCGTTGAAATTGGCTCCACGGCGGCCGTCTTTGGCCTCGGCGGGATTGGTCTCAACGTCATTCAGGGCCTGCGCATGGCAGGGGCCGACATGATTATCGGCGTCGACCTCAATGACGACAAGGAAGAGATGGCCAGAAAATTCGGCCTGACCCATTTCGTCAATCCCTCCAAAATCGAGGGAACGGTGGTCGAGGAGATCGTCAATCTCACCAAACGCGGTGCAGACCAGATCGGCGGCGTGGACTATTCGTTCGATGCCACCGGCAACGTCAAGGTCATGCGCGATGCGCTCGAATGTTCCCATCGTGGCTGGGGAGTGTCCGTTATCATCGGTGTAGCTCCGGCTGGTGCCGAAATCTCCACCCGTCCGTTCCAGCTGGTGACCGGCCGCGTCTGGAAGGGCACCGCTTTTGGTGGCGCCAAAGGCCGCACCGACGTGCCGAAATTCGTTGACTGGTACATGGATGGCAAGATCGAGATCGATCCGATGATCACACACAAGCTCACGCTTGATCAGATCAACGAAGGGTTCGAGTTGATGCATCAGGGCAAATCGATCCGCGCTGTCATCGAATTCTAGGAACAATCGGGTGCGGATCACTTCGCACGGGCGGCTAGCCCGTCGCGAGCGATCCGCACCCGACTTTTTGCCATGGCTGGCGGCCTAATCATCCTGCCTCTTCCCTTGTCCGGCCAGTTGGCGAATATGCCGACCGCTGCGAGGTGTTTCAGACCTCGGGCGGGCGACGTCGTTGCATAAGCCATTTTTTCATTTGACAATTACACCACACTCTCGCATCCAGATGTAGGATCCTAGAATTTCTGTTCTCGCATCCTCCGCCCCAAAGCGCCTTCCTGTCTTTCGCGCCACGTCTGGAAAGCCTAGCATCATGCCCGCCCTGTCCTCGAAATCACATGGCATCCTGTTTGCCATTCTCGCCACGATGATCTTTGCGTCTGGTGATGCCGTCTCGAAAACGCTGGTGGTGGATCATTCCGTCTGGTTCATCATGATGGGGCGCTATTGGTTTCACTTCTGCGTTGCGCTGATCTGGGCCGCAACGAGCAAAAAAGGTTTCAAGGCCGCTTTCCAGTCCAAACGACCGGTCTTGCAGCTTGCCCGCGGCGTGCTTCTGTTTGCTGAGATCGCGCTGATCATCATCACTTTCAGCATGCTCGGGCTTGCAGAAACGACCACGCTGATCATGGTCCACCCGCTGATCGTCACGGCGCTTGCTGCTGTGTTCCTCGGCGAATATGTGGGATGGCGTCGGATCTCTGCGCTGTTGATCGGCATGGTCGGGCTGCTCATCATCATGCAACCCACCGGCAATATCTGGGGCGTTGGTGGCCTCGTCGGTCTCTGCGCTACCAGTGCTTTTGCCATATACCAGCTCTTCACGCGCCTCGCGAGCCGCAATGACGACGCCCTCACCTCTTTTCTTTATGCCGGTCTGGTCGGTGTGGTGTTGAGCACCGTCGTCGGCATTCCGCACATGCCGCCGCTTGACCAGATCAACTGGTTCCTGCTGGCTCTCGCCTGCATCAGCAGTACGGCGGCACATTTCTGCGTCATCAAGGCCTTGACGCTGGTGGAGGCCGTGGAGATCCAGCCCTACACCTATCTTCAGATCGTCTGGTCGATCCCCATCGGCTTCATGGTCTTCGGCACGCTGCCCATCTGGTCGACAATCCTTGGAGCGGCGCTCATTGTCGGTGCCGGCCTCTACTCCATCCATCGCAGCAAGACGACGGTCGCCGAGGCGGACTGATCCCGCTATGACTATGTTCGCATTGTCTGAAACAGCCCTGAAGCGTATCCTGATCTCAAGGGTTGGATGACGGAATGGCGAAGTGAGACCGCTCCTGCTGCCTTGGCGCTTCCGCCCGTGAGCCACCGGGCGGCAGTCCCTTTTGCCACCCCCTCTCCCGGACGACCCGAACAAAAGCACAGGCAGCCAGCATGTGCCTGCTTCCCTTAGCATGGCCGCTTGTCTCTTCCATTGTCAAAATCCGACCCCTTGGCGTCGCTGCGCCTGATCAGGGACGATCTGATCGCCTTGCGCACGGTCGACCCGCACGAACACCCAGCTGGGCGACGCTCGACACGGAGGAGGAAGATCATGACCATCAAGAATATTCTGTGTGCCTACAGCGGCGAGCAGGACAAAGGCAGCGTCCTCGACTATGCCATGATGCTTGCCCATCGCAATGATGCCTGGCTGACGGGCATCCTGCGCCACGGCTTCTCGAAAATGGAGCGGCGGATCGTGACCATTGTCGCCGATGAGATTCACAAGGCGGTTCAGGAAGCCGAATTCAAACAGATCAAAGGCATCATTGCACGCTTCCATGAAACCGTGCGCGCAGGCGGGCTCGGAGACCGGTCCGACTTCATCGATCTGGAACCGGACATGCTGATGACCCTGTCAGAGATTGCCCGGACCTATGATCTGGTGGTCACCGGCACTCACCCCGATGATGAGACCTACGAGTTTCTGGCTGCCTATCCGGACCGCATCGCGCTTCAGAGCGGCCGCCCTGTGATCGTCGTGCCAGACGGTCACGTGGCCAAGGGTTGGGTTGATCGCGTGGTGATCGCGTGGGACGGCAACAGGACCGTTGCCCGCGCGGTGGGCGATATCCTGCCTCTGCTCGATCCGCACAGCAAGGTAACCCTGCTGACGGTGGGCTCAAGCCATACGGTGGATCGCTATCCCGGCGGCGGCATCATGAAACTGTTCGAGCGCCACGGCATCGAAGCGCAGCATATCCATGATCGCGGTTTCGAGAAATCCGTTGCCATCTCGATCCTTGATTGCGCCATGGAGCTGGAGGCTGACCTGATCGTCATGGGCGCGTTCGAGCATTCGAAATTCGCTCAGGACATCTTTGGTGGCGTCACCACGGAGATGATCCGCGAAACGAAGATCCCGGTGTTCATGTCCCACTAGCAGTATCTCGCGGAAGCAAGTGAGTGACCTAAAGCGCGTCTTTCATGATGGCTTCGAGTTCCACCGTCGTGAGGGGGATCGGATTGCCCTTCATGGATGAGGAGGACACGGACGCTTCGGCGACAGTCGCAATGTCGTTCGGCTGAAGACCTAGCCCGGACAGGCCGGGCAGGCCTTGCGCTTCCGACCAGTCGGCAAGGCGGGAGAAGGCAAGCTCTGGCGTACAGTCAAGGGCCAGAGCCAGCCAGCCGCGCACGTCGTTGATGCGGGCAAGGCTTTCCTCGTATCCTTCCGCCTGCTGAAGCTTGCGCTCATTATACGTCAGCACGTGAGGTAGCAAGGTGCCGCACAAGGCCCCATGGGCAGCCAGTGTCACGCCCCCCAGAACGCCAGCCAGACCATGCACAGCCCCGAGGCCCGAATTGGCAAGGGTCAGTCCGCCACACAGGCTGGTATAGGCAAGCTGGTCACGCGCTTCTTCGTCTTCGCACTCCATTAGGCGCACCAGCGCGGCCATCCCCGAGGCAATCGCGCTGCGGCAAAGAGCGTCCGTCATCCAGTTGGCCTTGGATGAGAGATAAGGCTCGATCACCTGGGTGACAGCATCAAGCCCACTGGCGAGGGTAACCGGTTTCGGGCAACCATCGGTGAGGCTCGGGTCGACGATAGCCAGATCGGGCAACATGCGCGCATCCCTCAGAGAGACCTTGCGCTTGGCGTCTGGCACGGACAGCACCGCATTCTTGGTCACTTCGGCCCCGGTGCCGGACGTTGTCGGCATCGCTGCAAAGGGGAGAGGAGCCTCGGTGAGCGGCAGCCCCTGCCCTACCACCTCAAGATGGTCCATCATTGGACGAGTGGCCGGAACAAGCGCCGCAAGGGCCTTGCCCGCATCGATCACGGCACCGCCGCCCAAGGCCACCACCGCCTTGACCTTGGCCGCACGCGCTAGGGACACCCCGTCCGAGATCATGTAGATGTCAGGCTCCCGAGCTACGGCAAATGTGCATATCTCGACCCCGGCGCCTGCGAGCGCCGCAGACAGCCACCTGCAACGCTCGCCATTCTTGCCGTGAACCAGCAGAAGTGGAGACCCGAGAGCGGCGATATCGGGCACGGCCTGTTTCGCCACGCCGCGACCGAATCGAATGTCATTGCTAGTCAGGAAGCCAAAGGTCGAGCCTTGCATCTTTCACTCCGGGTCAATGGTGAGGGAAGGTCTTCGCGCTGCGAAGAAAAGGATGGGCCGACACTACAGTCAAAAAGGGCCGGGAACCAGTCCCTTAGGCAAAGATACAGGCGATTGGTCAAGGTGCCGCAGATGCTATATTCGAAATTCAGCAACAATCATCTTTTCCCGGCCTCAAATTCCGTCACTTGACAGTAGAGCGATGATCTCGTTTAAATATAGGTGTTTTTACAGAGTAATTTTGTGCGTTTTATTGTGCTTGCGGCATGCATTTTTTGACGTTTTTTGGCCCTTCGAGCTATGCAAATACTGCAAATCGCTCATTCCAGCTATTATCACATTGATTCAAAAGGGTTTTTAAAAGCGTTTCTGGAACCATATTGTTTGCGAAGCGGGTGGCCTTTCCTATATACTAAGGTGGAATAAATGATACGGGACTATGAAAGAGGAAAACGGCAAGCACTAACACCATAGACCCGAAGTCAAACAGAATCCCGGCTACTCCACCCTTTCAATCGGCCAGCCCAAGGCGGACCGACAGGGAGGAGTTTTGCCTAAATAGCGGTACGCCGCTGATGCGAAATTCGGAGCCCCCCGTTCCGTTCGTTTACACAGTGAGGAACCTAAATATGAACTTCATGAATGATAAGCCTATCGTCGCAGATCCTTGGCAGGGGTTCTCCGAAGGCGCATGGCGCGAGAAAATTGACGTGCGCGGCTTTATTCAGGAAAACTACACCCCTTACGATGGTGACGATAGCTTCCTTGCTGGCGCGACCGACCGTACCAAACAGCTTTGGGATGAACTGGGCGAGCTGCTGAAAGCGGAACGCAAGGCTGGCGTCCTTGACGTGTCCGCCGTACCGACTTCCATCGTGGCGCACGACGCTGGCTACATCAATGAAGAGCTTGAAATCATCGTTGGCCTTCAGACCGACGCACCTCTGAAACGCGCGATCATGCCGAACGGCGGCCTTCGCATGGTGGAAGGCGGCATGGAAGCCTTCGGGTTCGAGCCCGATGCCAACGTTCATGAAATCTGGACCAAATACCGCAAGGATCACAACCAGGGCGTCTTTGACGTTTACAGCGCCGACATTCTGGCTGCTCGTAAATCCGGTATCGTCACCGGCCTGCCCGATGCTTATGGCCGTGGCCGCATCATCGGTGACTATCGCCGCGTTGCTCTTTATGGCATCGACTTCTTGAAAGCCCAGAAGCTCAGCGAGAAAGTCGAAATCGACGATGCTGTGTTCGACATGGACACCATCCGCCTGCGTGAAGAACTCTCCGAGCAGTATCGTGCTCTTGAAGAGCTGCGCGAAATGGGCCTGAAATACGGCGTCGACATGTCCAAACCGGCAACCAACGCCCGCGAAGCGATTCAGTTCACCTATCTGGCCTACCTTGCGGCCGTGAAAGAACAGAACGGCGCGGCAATGTCCTTTGGCCGGACCTCGACCTTCCTCGACATCTACATCAATCGCGACCTTGAAGCCGGTGCCATCACCGAAGAAGAAGCTCAGGAAATGATTGATGACATGGTCATCAAGCTGCGCATCGTTCGCTTCCTGCGCACCCCGGAATATGACGAACTGTTCTCCGGCGATCCGACCTGGGTGACCGAATCCATCGGCGGCATCGGCCTTGACGGTCGTTCGCTGGTTTCCAAGACCTCCTTCCGCTTCCTGCACACCCTTTACAACCTCGGGCCTGCACCGGAGCCGAACCTGACGGTTCTGTGGTCCAGCCAGCTGCCCCGCGGCTTCAAGGATTTCTGCGCCAAGGTCTCCAAAGACACCAGCGCCATCCAGTATGAAAACGACGACCTGATGCGCCCGAAATGGGGTGACGACTACGGCATCGCCTGCTGCGTCTCCGCCATGGCCATCGGCAAGCAGATGCAGTTCTTCGGTGCTCGCGCCAACCTCGCAAAAGCCCTGCTTTATGCGATCAACGGTGGTGTTGACGAGAAGAGCGGCAAGAAAATCGCTGACGGTCTGGAGCCGATCACCGGTGACGTCCTCGACTATGAAGAAGTGCTCGCCAAGTTCGACAAATCCATGGACTGGCTGGCCAAGACCTACGTCAAGGCTCTGAACACCATCCACTACATGCACGACAAATATGCTTACGAGCGTATCGAAATGGCTCTGCATGACCGCGACATCCTGCGCACCATGGCTTGCGGCATCGCCGGCCTGTCCATCGCAGCTGACTCGCTGTCTGCTATCAAGCATGCCAAGGTTCATGTTGTGCGCAACGAAGCTGGCCTCGCCGTCGACTACAAGATCGAAGGCGAATATCCGGCATTCGGCAACAACGAAGACTCGGTTGATGAAATCGCTGTCTGGCTGACCGAAGCCTTCATGAAGAAGATTTCCGCACAGCCCTATTTCTACCGCGATGCAATGCCGACCCAGTCCATTCTGACCATCACCTCCAACGTGGTCTATGGCAAGAAAACCGGCAACACTCCTGACGGTCGTCGCGCTGGCGAGCCTTTCGCTCCGGGTGCCAACCCGATGAACGGTCGCGACAAGAAAGGCTTTGTTGCTGCCGGTGCTTCGGTTGCCAAACTGCCGTATGAATATGCGCAGGACGGCATCAGTTGGACGGCTTCTGCAACGCCGACCTCGATGGGTCACAATGACAACGAGCAGATCCGCAACCTTGCGAACTGCCTCGACGGCTTCACCGATGCCGGTGGTTTCCATGTCAACGTGAACATGCTGCAGCGTGAAACCCTTGAAGACGCCATGGAACATCCTGAGAAATATCCTCAGCTGACCGTGCGCGTGTCCGGCTACGCCGTGAACTTCATCAAGCTGACCCGCGAACAGCAGCTGGACGTTCTGAGCCGTACCTTCCACGGTCACATGTAAGCCAGAGCCTTACAGGCTGAGAGCCTCTGGCTCGCGACAAGATGAACTCGGATGAGCCGGAAAGCCCTTGCTTTTCGGCTCTCTTCATACCTATCTACAAAGACATGAGGTGGCCCTGAGCCGCCAGATCCAAGCCACTGAACAGGAGACTTGATCTTGACCGTCAGCATCCACGAAACCCATCTGCAGGATGTCCATTCCCACTCGGCCCACGGGTTTCTGCATTCCATGGAATCGGGCGCTGCGGTGGACGGCCCAGGCATGCGGTTTGTCTTCTTCATGTCTGGCTGTCTGTTCCGCTGCCTCTATTGCCACAACCCCGACACCTGGAAGCTCCACAATGGCACCTATCTTGATGTCGAGGGTGTGCTGAAGGAGATTAAGGGCTATGCGAAGTTTCTGAAATTTGCCGGTGGCGTGACCTTCTCCGGCGGCGAACCGATGATGCAGGCCGAGTTTGTCGGCGAGGCTGCCCGTGCAATCAAGGAAAAGTTTGGCCTCCATGTCGCGCTCGATACGCAGGGCTATCTTCACACGAATGTCGAGGACAGCTGGTTTGACGCCTTCGATCTGATCATGCTCGACATCAAGCATATCGACCCGAACCGCTACAAGGAGCTGACCTACCAGCCGCTGCAGCCAACCCTTGATTTTGCCGAGCGCATGGTGCGCCTCAAGAAGCAAATGCGCATCCGCTATGTGCTGGTGCCGGACTGGTCGGACGCCAAGGAAGACATCGAGAAGATGGCCGATTATGTCGCCAGCCTTGGTGATGTGATCGAGATGGTCGAAGTGTTGCCGTTCCACCAGATGGGCACGTCGAAATGGGATCAGCTGGGCATGGAATACAAGCTCAGGGATCTGCGCACGCCAACGCCGGATGAGGCCGAGGCTGCCCGCGACATTTTCCGTTCACGCGGGCTTCAGGCGACCTGATCCGGGATCTGCCATTTTCCTCAGAGAGTGACTCGCTGACCGTTAAGCTTGCTTGAGCGGGTCATGCCATCAAGCAGCTTCTGAACCTCCAGCGCATCGCGCCAAGAGCAGATCGGCGTGACCTTGCCAGCGACGCTCTCGGCGAAATTGGCGATGATGTCCTTGTGCCATGCGCACGGGAAAGCCATGGGGTCACCGCCGCCACCTGAGGCGCTTTCCTCACCGAATTGCTCGATTGCACCATCGCGCCAGCGCAGCGTCAGATGGCCCGCCTCAAGGATCGCCGACCCTTTGGTGCCATCAATGCGGATGCTCTCGGCGTCACCGGGAAAGCCAGCGGTCGTCGCGCAGATCGAGCCAACCGCGCCATTCTCATAGACGACGCCAGCGGTGGCGAAATCCTCAGTCTCCATGAAATGAATGGCGGTGGTCGCCAGCATGGCTTGCACGCTCTTGACGGGACCGCACAGCGAGAGCATCAGGTCGAGCACATGGATGGCCTGCGTGATCAGCACACCGCCACCATCCTGCGAGAAGGTGCCGCGACCGGGTTGGTCATAATAGGATTGCGGCCGCCACCAGGGCACATCGGTGCGGACCATGGCGATGTCTCCCAGAGCCTTCTCTCTCAGAAGCTCTGCGAGGTAGCGCGAGCCCGAGCGGGCCCGATGCTGGAAGACGGTTCCCGTTACGATCCCCGCCTTTTCTGCCATTTCCACGAGCTCTACGGAGGCTTCGAGGCTGCGCTCCAGAGGCTTTTCCATCAGCAGGTGTTTGCCAGCGGCGCTGAGTTTGGTGACAATATCCTTGCGGGCGTTGGGCGGGGTCAGGATGAGCGCGGCATCGGTGTCCGCATCCTCGGCGATGGCGTCAATACTGGCAAAGGCCCGGACACCCAACTCATCGGCAGCCGCCTGCCGCCGGTCTGCATTGCGCACATAGAGACCGGAGATCGAGATGCTGTCGGAGAGTTCCTTAAGAGCTGCGATGTGTGGCTCAGCCGCCATCCCCAATCCGATGATTGCTAGCTTCATGGTCTCTCCTTCGCGGGTGATGCGCGCCCCGCTCGATGTGAGGCTCGGACAGCGCACACCATGCGACAGCCACATCTGTTTAGCAAGTGGGATCCCAGTTACAAACAGCCTGTCGACGTCGATCACGACTGAATTATTCAGGATAGCTGTCGAGATTGCCCAATCGCTCGATGAAGCTGCGCATCAGGGCGTTGTGGAATTTCCTTTTGTGCCAGACGAGACTGAGCTGCCGCGAGAAGGTTCTGCCAAGATCCAGCTGTACCAGTTTCGTCTCGCGAAGACGGTGACGGACGGCCAGACGGGAGACGAAGGTCAGTCCAAGGTCATTCTCCACCGCATTCAGAACCGCTTCGAGGGCGTTGAGTTCGAGGCTTTTGCCCAAGGGCTCGATCAGGGGGACCAGTTCGTGGTCAAACTGCTCCCTGCTGCCCGAATGTTCCTCGCGCACAATCCAGTTGCAGCCCGCAAGGTCTTTAGGCTTGACCCGCCCAACAGTCGCCAGTGGATTGGACGGTGCGCAGACCACCATCATCTCGTCATCATGCCAGACACTCGTGACCAGATCATCGCGGTGATTGCAGCCCTCGACAAGCGCGAGATCCAACTCGAAATGCCCCACCATTTCGCAGAGGTCATAGGTGTTCTGGATTTCGACGGCGATATCGGTCTCATGCATTTCGGCAAGGAGGCTTGGCAGCAGGTAGTTGCCGATGGTCTGGCTCGCACCGATCCGCAAGCGCCCTACATGGGCCCCTCCTCCGTCGAAGAGATGCCGGACATCCCCGACGCGATCCACAATCTCCTCGGCCAATGGCTGGAGCAGCCGCCCCTGATCATTGAGCCGCAAATGCGGATGAACCCGGTCAAACAGGGGCGTGCCGAGACGGCGTTCCAGTTCGCTGAGCGCCTGTGATATTGCGCCCTTGCTGAGGCAGACCTCTTCAGCCGCTTTTCCGAGATTTCCATGGCGGGCCAGCGAGGCAAACACCTGCAATTGTTTGAGGCTAGGCATTTAGTTTTTCCAAACACTTCGTTTCAATCATTTAGATATCACAAACACTCGTTCCGGTCTATCGTCCTCTCGACCCGACAAGCAGGACAAAGACCCGATGACGCGACATTCCCTCGATCTTGGAAAAATCCCCACCCCGATGGCTGGCCTTGCCCTCGGCATCGGCAGTCTCGGCTGGTGCTGGGAGAATGCAGGCCAGTTTGACGGTCAGGCTCAGGCTGCTGGCGCAATGATCGCCGCCTGCCTGCTCGTGCTGCTGCTTTTCAAATTCCTCTTTCACCCCGGTCTGTTGAAGGCCGACCTGCGGCATCCGGTGGTGGGCAGCGTCGTTCCGACCTTTGCCATGGCCACCATGGTGATTTCAAAGGCCGTCGGCGGCTCGCTGGGCCTCACCCTTTGGGGTCTCGCGGTTACTCTGCATCTGGTGTTCTTTGCCAATTTCGCATGGCATCGGATAAAGTGCTTTGAACTCCAGCATCTCGTCCCCAGCTGGTTCGTTCCCCCGGTCGGGATCATCGTTGCCGATGTCACCTGTCCATCGGCGGGGCTTGTTCCCTTCGCGCAAGTGCTGTTCTGGTTCGGCCTTGCCTGCTACGCGGTGCTGTTGCCGCTGATGATCTATCGCTTCATGTTTGCGAGCGAAGTGCCAGATGCCGCCAAGCCAACCCTTGCCATTCTGGCGGCCCCGGCGAGCCTCTCCCTCGCGGGTTATCTAACCATCGAAGCCGATCCATCGGTTCTGCTCGTTGTGGTGCTGCTGGGGGTCGCCATGCTGATGACGACGATCATCTATCTCGCCTTCTTCCGCCTGTTGCGCCTGCCCTTCAGCCCCGGTTACGCGGCGTTCACCTTCCCGCTCGTCATCGGCTCGACGGCCCTGTTCAAGGTCGCTGCCCGGTTTGAGAACTGGGGTGTGGGCTCGGATACAGTTGCGCAACTGCTTTGGCTTGCAAGGCTCGAGTTGATCGTCGCGACCGTGGTGGTCAGTTATGTTTCGATCCGCTATGCGTTGGCCTTCATGACGCCCGGCACGGCCCCTGCGGACGGTGGCGCTCCGCGATAGCCCCCCTCTCCCGATCAAGGCAAAAGAAAACCCGGCTCACGATCTGAGCCGGGTTTTTCATTTTTCGTAGAGGCTTTAGACGATATCGCCTCAGCCTTCGAATTCGACCAGCAGGTCTTTGGCGTCGATCTGTCCACCCGGAGCAACATGGACGGCCTTGACCACAGCATCGCGCTCGGCGTGGATGCCGGTTTCCATTTTCATGGCCTCGATGGTCAGCAAGAGGTCGCCCTCGTGCACTTCCTGACCAGCAGAAATACCGATGGAGGCAACAACACCCGGCATCGGTGCACCGATGTGGTTGGGGTTGTTGATTTCCGCCTTCGGACGCTGGGTGGTAGTGGCCTTGACCAAACGGTTCGGCACGCGGATGACGCGCGGCTGGCCGTTGAGTTCGAAGAAGACGCGAACGTCACCGTCCTCGTTGGTCTCGCTCACGGCCTGAAGGCGGATCTCGAGGGTCTTGCCCGGATCGATTTCAGCCGAGATTTCCTCGCCCGGTTTCATGCCGTAGAAGAAGGTCTTGGTCGGCAGGGTGCGGACCGGTCCGTATGTGCGATGGCGGCCCATGTAATCAAGGAAGACCTTGGGATACATCAGATAGCCGTTGAGATCCTCATCATCCACCTTGAAGCCTTCAAGCTCCTTGGAGAGGTCACTGCGGACCGTTTCCAGCTCGACGGGCTCGAGATGCTTGCCCGGACGCTCGGTGTTCGGGGCTTCGCCCTTCAGCACCTTCTTGACGATATGATCGGGAAAGCCACCTTCCGGCTGGCCGAGGTTGCCGCGCATCATGTCGACCACGGAATCGGGGAAGGACAGATCCACGCTGGGATCCTCAACCTGCTTGCGGGTGAGACCCTGACTGACCATCATCAGTGCCATGTCGCCAACAACCTTGGACGACGGGGTCACCTTGACGATATCGCCAAACATCTGGTTGACGTCGGCATAGGTCTGGGCAACATCGTGCCAGCGCTCCTCGAGGCCGAGGCTGCGGGCCTGAGCCTTGAGGTTGGTGAATTGGCCGCCGGGCATCTCGTGGAGATAGACCTCGGACGCCGGAGCTGCCAAACCGCTTTCGAACGCCGCATAGTGGCTGCGGACAGTTTCCCAATAGTCCGAAATCTCGCGGATGGCCTTGATGTCGAGGCCGGTGTCGCGATCGGTGTTGCGCAGGGCTTCCACGATGGAGCCAAGGCACGGCTGGGAAGTGGAGCCGGAGAAGGCATCCATGGCCGCATCGGCAGCATCCACACCAGCTTCGGCGGCGGCGAGAATGGTTGCGCCCGCGATGCCGGAGGTGTCATGGGTGTGGAAATGGATGGGCAGGCCCACCTCTTCCTTCAGCGCCTTGATCAACACGCGCGCCTGAGCTGGCTTCAACAGACCGGCCATGTCCTTGAGGCCAAGGATATGGGCGCCGGCCGCTTTCAGCTCCTTACCCATCTTGACGTAATATTTGAGGTCATACTTCGCCCGCTCTGGGTCGAAGATGTCGCCGGTGTAGCAGATGGTGCCTTCGCAGACCTTGTTGTGCTCGATGACCGCATCCATGGCAACGCGCATGTTCTCGACCCAGTTGAGGCTGTCAAACACGCGGAAGACGTCAATGTTGTTCGAGGCTTCCTTGACGAAGGCCTGAACGACATTATCCGGATAGTTGGTGTAGCCAACGCCGTTGGAGGCACGCAGCAGCATCTGGGTCATCAGGTTCGGCATGCGCACGCGCAGATCGCGCAGGCGCTGCCACGGGCATTCCTGCAGGAAGCGATAGGCCACGTCGAAGGTCGCGCCACCCCAGCATTCCATGGAGAAGAGCTGCGGCAGGTTGGCCGAATAGCTCGGCGCCACCTTGATCATGTCGATCGAGCGCATGCGCGTCGCCAGCAGGGACTGGTGTCCGTCACGCATGGTGGTGTCGGTGAGAACAAGCTGCTTCTGCTCGGCGAGCCAGTCGGCAACGGCCTGTGGGCCCTTGTCCTCGAGCAGGTTGCGTGTGCCATAGGCCGGGGTTTCGGTCTTGGCTTTGGGAGCAACCGCATCATGCAGACCTTCGGGCGGCAGCGGGCGGTCCTTGGTTTCAGGATGTCCGTTGACCGTGATGTCGGCGATGTAGGTCAGCACCTTGGTGCCACGGTCGCGGCGCTTCTTGAAGTGGAAGAGCTCGGGCGTGGTGTCGATGAATTTGGTGGTATAGCTGTAGTCGAGGAAGGTCGGGTGCTTGAGCAGGTTCTCGACGAAGGCGATGTTGGTCGACACGCCACGGATGCGGAATTCTCGCAGGGCGCGGTCCATGCGGGCGATGGCCTGCTCGGGCGTCGGGGCCCATGCGGTGACCTTGGTCAGAAGGCTGTCGTAATAGCGGGTGATGACGCCGCCAGCATAAGCGGTGCCGCCATCAAGACGAATGCCCATGCCGGTTGCCGAGCGATAGGCGCTGAGGCGGCCATAGTCAGGGATGAAGTTGTTCTGCGGATCCTCGGTGGTCACGCGGCACTGAAGAGCGTGGCCGTTGAGCTTGATCTCGTCCTGGCTGTTCTTGCCGGTGGCCTCGGCAATAGTCTTGCCTTCGGCGATCTTGATCTGGGCCTGAACGATATCGATGCCGGTGACTTCTTCCGTCACGGTGTGCTCGACCTGAACGCGTGGGTTGACCTCGATGAAATAGAAAGACCCGCTTTCCATATCCATCAGGAACTCGACCGTGCCGGCACATTCATAATTCACATGCTTGCAGATCTTGTAGCCAAGCTCGCAGATTTCCGCGCGCTGTTCTTCAGTCAGATAGGGAGCGGGTGCCCGCTCAACTACTTTCTGGTTCCGGCGCTGAACGGAGCAGTCACGTTCGAACAGGTGATACATGCCGCCATGGCTGTCGCCCAGTATCTGGACTTCCACATGGCGGGCGCGGGTTATCATTTTTTCAAGGTAGCCCTCACCGTTGCCGAACGCGGCCTCGGCTTCGCGGCGACCTTCGAGCACCTTGTCTTCGAGTTCGTCAGGACCGTTGATCGGGCGCATACCGCGACCACCGCCGCCCCAGCTCGCCTTGAGCATCAGGGGATAGCCGACTTCCTCCGCCTGCTCGCGAATGACCGCCATGTCATCGCCCAGCACTTCGGTTGCGGGGACGACCGGCACACCGGCCTCGATCGCTACCTTGCGGGCGGACGCCTTGTCACCAAGGGCGCGCATGGTGTCAGCTTTCGGGCCAATGAAGGTGATGCCGTTGACCGCGCAGGCGTCAACAAAATTTGGGTTCTCGGACAGAAGACCATAGCCGGGATGAATGGCATCGGCCCCGCATTGCTTGGCAACGCGGATGATCTCGTCAATTGAGAGATAGGCAGCAACCGGGCCGAGACCTTCGCCAATGCGGTAGGCTTCGTCGGCCTTGAAGCGATGCAGGCTCAGCTTGTCTTCCTCGGCATAGACCGCGACTGTTCGCTTGCCCAATTCGTTGGCAGCACGCATGACGCGGATCGCGATTTCACCTCGGTTGGCAATCAGGATTTTTTTGAATTCGGCCATTTCTTTTCCCGTAGCTGACCACCTCTACCGTACAATCTGGCTGTATTCGGTGCGGGTGGGTAAGTGATGTTGACGCAACGTTCAGGGTCTTGACGCCCAAAGGGTGAAGCAGTTGGCTCCTGAGTGGTCTCCTCGCCGCTCAAGGTCATGCGCTCACCAGATCAGAGTTATAACAGGCATTTTGTCATTGTGGACCAATTAAAATGCATCTCGGATAGGGTATGTCCCCAGACACAAAGGGACTTGAACAGGAAGATGGGAGGCGGGTCGAGGGGTTCGATCTGCCTTGAAAACCCATAGATTTCAACGGCAACCATGAGCCTACGAAATACGGAAAAAAGCATCATGCCGTAGAGACATCTTATATTGCAGCGCAACAAGATGCAACAGAAGGAGGCAGCTAACAGGCCGCCCCACTTCAGGATGTTAAGAACATTTCCGCATGGCTTTCAGAGGATGCTGGGTGTCAGTTGGCGCTGCGGCCATAAAGAACCAGTGCATTGCGTGTGCCCGGGCCGAACTCTCCATCAATAGCGCTCTTATAGAATCCGTCGGTTTTCAGCCTGGTCTGGATTTCCTTGCGCATGTCCTGAGAAATGGCTCCGGGTGCCTCAAACAGCAGTTTTCGCGCTTCTAGATCCTTGAGCCGATAGGCTTGCAGCAAGAGGCTTGTTGCCTCCTCGACATTCTTTTCAACGCCGAGACCACGATCAAGAAAGATCGCGAGGCTGGTCATCGCCTCTGCAACTTCCAGATCGGCTGCCATCCTGTAGAGCTCAACCGCACGCTGATAATTCCGCTCCGTGCCAACGCCATCGCGATACATGGCAGCAGCGAAGATCATGCCGCCCGGGTTGCCTTTCTCTGCTGCCTTTTCGTACCATTCGAGCGATTTGGCGTCATCCTTGGCGACGGTTCTGCCCTGAGCATACATCACGCCAAGAAAAGCCATGGAATGGGCGCTACCGAGCTCTGCACCTTTCTCGGTTGCTTTAAAGGCTTCGTCATAGCGTTTGGCCTTGTGCAAACCACGGGTGAGCTGGGTGTAGAACCGGGCGACCTCCGGCAAATCGGCGATGGCTTGTTCGCAGGCGGCAATCACCTTGTCGGCGTCGAGTTGCTCATATTCCACACCGGCAGAAACGGCTTCCGGATCAAAGGGATGTGCGGTCAGTGTGTCACATTCGGTGACGGCGGACGGATCCTTGGCCACCACGGTCGGCTCCACAGTCGCCTCGTCTGCCGTTGTTTCAGGTGCTGCTTCAGATGAAGGCGTGGCTTGCTCACCTTCACCCTTGGCGGGCATTTCGGCGGCTTCCTCGACTTCCTTCAATTTATCCATGGAAGGCTCAGGCGCTTCCACGACCACAGCACCGCCAACTTCGGATGCAGGCTTTTCTTCTGTCACCTCTGAGGGAAGTGCAGGTCTCAGCTCGGGCGTATCTTCCGCTTTGGCGTCGTCTTCCTTTGCGGTCTCAGCCGATGCAACATCCTCGGCCTTCATTTCAGGCTCGGACGTCTCGGATTCGGCCATTTCGGCCTTCATCTCAGGCTCAGCTTCAGAAGCAGTTTCAGAGGCATCAGCTGCGACGGGTTCAGTGGCTTCAGCCGATTCTTCCGCTGTCTCCTCTTTCGCCGCTTCAGACTCGGTTATCGGCTGTTCGGCAATGGTGTTGATGACGGCCTGATAGCCAACTTCCGGGCTGCTCGTCGGTTCTCCGTCGGGGCTTGCCTCAATCACGCTGCCGTTGATTGCCTTGATGGTCCAGCGCGTCTTGATCGCAGCGGGATCTTCACCAGATACAAAAGCCTCAAGGCGCACCTTGTCGCCCACCATCACCACTGCGCCATCCGGCAACTGCAGCTCGACCTTTCCTGCCTCGCCAACACTCGTGACCTTGGCGAGCACTTCGGCTGCATCAGCCGCGCCCGCCCAGACGGTCATCATAAGTGATGCCGCAAGGACGACATGCCGCTTTTTGGCTTTTTGGTGATGTGATTGCCCCAACTTGGAATTCATTTTTGCCCCTCTTCGTTCGTCAACGAATCTGATCCCTGATTCTCCATAGCATTTAGGCCGCATGATTTCACCGGGTATCGACGTACCATGCTTCACTTTAAAGTCAGCTTTTGAGGAATCTTTTTACAGAGCTTGCAACAATCCACTGATTGGCAAACCGACAGCAGCCCCTGAACTGTCAAATTCGTCCAGAATGCCGCACCTGATGGTCGATGGGGAGGCTTTTCATTTTTTACAGCTTACGACGAAATGATTGCACATAATTGCCGCAAATCCGTACGATAGTGAGTGTATCTTTCTACTCTGCCTGATTGGCCTCGCTTTGGGTCGGTCAACAGGCGGCGCATTGTTTCGTTTTACCAGCCTCCCCGCGGGACGCATCCTGTTGGGAGTCCTTGTTTCGATTGTTTTGGCCGACAGCCCTTCGACGACACAGAATGGGGCACCGGGATTTTTCTCACGGGAGGGGTTCATGACCCGCGCTTTTGCCACGTTTGTCATCGGCCTTATGGCCTTTTCAGGTGCCCAGTTTACCGCTCACGCTCAGGACGGAGGGGGAAGCGGCAGGGAAATCGTCATTGAAAAGGATACCGATTATTTCGGGTATGACCTCGAGACACGCAAGAAAATCTCGCTAGACCAGTGCCAGACCGCCTGCCTCGACATGCAGAGCTGCCGCGCCTTCACCTATAATGTGAAGGCCAAATTCTGCTTCCTCAAATCGGATATTGCTCAGGCGACCGCCTACAAGGGTGCGATTTCGGGGCGCGTCGTGCTGCATGAGGGCGAACAGGGACTTGGGGCGCCTGAAAAGCTGTCGCTGCTTACCGACAGCTGGCACAAGGCCGCACGGGATTTCAAGCGTGAACATATCACCGCGACTGCCCCGACTGGTGGCTTTGTTGAATTTTTGGAGCGGGGTCATTCCCAACTCGAACTAGGCAACGTCGTTGATGCCATCAAGGATTTCAGGGCGGCTTTAAGCGTCGATCCCGAAAGCAGCAGCGCCTGGAATTCGCTCTCAGGGGCCTATGCCCGCTATGCCCGCGAGGAGACTGACAGCAACAAGGCTCGCCGCAGTCGCAGCGCAGCTGTGACCTCGGCCCTCAATGCCTACAACAGCTCCCGTTATCGCTCAGACCGCGCGGCTGCCCTGTCGCAACTAGCGCGCAGCCTGCAGGCGGCAAGCTGGTTCCGCGAGTCCCTGTCGAGCTACAAGCTGTCGTTGGCGCTGGAAGAAAATCCGAGAGATCGGGCGGAGTATGAAGCCCTTTTGCGCACACATGGCTTCCGCATGACCAACCATACCCTCAATTCGGACATCAAGGTGCCTCGGGTCTGCATGCAATTCTCCGAAGATCTCAAGAAGGGCTTTGGCGATTTTGCTTCCTACATTCGCGTCGATCAGCAGCCACCGAAGGCTCTCGATGTCTCGCAGCAGCAGATCTGTGTCGAAGGGCTGGCCCATGGTCGGTCTTACCAGATCGATCTGCGCGAGGGGCTTCCGGCCAACAATGGCGAGGCCCTGCTTTCCAACATTCAGCTTGATGTCTTTGTCCGGGACCGTGCACCGAGCCTTCGCTTCAGCGGAAACAATTATGTCCTGCCTGCCAGCAACCGTCGCGGCATTCCTGTCGTGTCCGTCAACAGTGAGGAAGCCAAGCTGAAGCTTTATCGTGTCAGCGACCGGTCGCTGGCCAACCTCATGCGCGGCGGTGAATTCCTCAGCCAGCTTGATTCATGGGAGGTGTCCGACCTCACCGACAATCTCGGCAGTCCGGTCTGGGAAGGAAGTCTCGACATTCGCCCCGAACTGAATGAAGAAGTCATCACCGCCATTCCCATCGACGAGGCCCTGCCCGACCGGCAGCCCGGCGTCTATCTGATGACGGCGGCGACCACCAAACACGATCTCAAGGATTATGCGACCCTTGCAAGCCAGTGGTTCGTGATCTCCGATATCGGCCTGACCACCTTTGCCTCGACCAGCGGCAACGCCAAGAGCGACAATGAAGATCTCGGGGGCCTACAGGTCTTTGCACGCTCCCTGGAGACGGCGGAGCCTCTGGCAAACCTGAAGGTCGACCTGATCGCCCGTAACAACGAGATATTGGCCTCCGGCACCAGCGATGATGACGGCATGGTCACCTTTGATGCCGGTTATGTGCGCGGCACGGCCGGGCTTGAGCCTGCGGTGATCACGGCGAGCAACGGCAAGGATGATTTCGTCTTCCTTGATCTGACCCGCGCAGGCTTTGACCTGTCCGACCGTGGGGTGACGGGACGGGACACGCCGCAAGGGCTTGATGTCTATGCATGGACCGAACGCGGCGTCTATCGCCCCGGCGAAGAGGTGCATCTGAATGCCCTTGCCCGCGACGACGGCGCCAATGCAGTTGACGATCTGCCACTCACCTTCATCATCGAGCGTCCTGATGGCGTGGAAGCAGGCCGTCTGATCGGCTCCGGCGAGCAGCTGGGCGGCTATGCCGTCGGTCTGCCGCTGACCACCAACGCCCGGCGCGGCACGTGGCATGCGCGGGTCTACACGGACACCGACAAGCCGGCGCTGGCCGATCTGATGTTCCTCGTTGAGGATTTCATCCCCGACCGTACTGATATGACGCTGACCCCTGCGTCCGAGATCGTTGGTATCGGTGAAGCGGCCAAGGGCACGGTTGAAGGGCGCTATCTATATGGCGCTCCGGCCTCCGGTCTGCAATTGAGCGGCGAGGTTCTGGTGCGCGAGGTTCGCTCCCGCGAAGGGTTCGATGGCTATGTCTTCGGTCTTGATGAGGCTGATAATGTCGGCGTCGAGCGCAGCACGCTCGGCGCCCTGCAGCCGCTCGACATGCAAGGCTTGGGGGCCTACGAATTCACGCTGGATACGCTCAAGGTCTCGACCCGTCCGCGGGTGGCTGATCTCGTCCTCAGGATGCAGGAAGGCTCTGGTCGCGCCATTGAACGCAGGGTGCGCTATCGCGTCAGCCCGCTCGACACCATGCTCGGTGTCAAGCCGCTGTTCGAAGACCGTAAGGTCAGCGAGAATACAAGTGCCGACTTCCAGCTCATCGCCGTCGCACCCGATGGCAGCCGGACAAATGAGGATGCCGTTGACTGGTCGCTCGTCAAGATCGACCGCCATTATCAATGGTATCGTGATGGCTCCCGCTGGAACTACGAGGCCATCGACATCGAGAGCAAGGTTGCCGATGGGCAGGTGTCCCTTACAACAGACGAACCGGCCAAGCTGTCGCTCCCTGTTGAATGGGGCCGCTATCGCCTGAGCCTCGGGGATGCCACCAGCGTTGAATTCAATGCGGGCTGGAGCAGCGTCGCCGGGTCCATCGACACACCGGACGGTCTTGAGTTAGCGCTCGACAAGCCCTCCTACAAGGCCGGAGAGATCGCCAAACTCAAGATTTCTCCGCGCTTTGAAGGCAAATTGCTGATTGCCATCGGCACCGATCGCATTCGCCAGACCATGGCGGTCGACGTTCCTGCGACGGGGACCACAATCGACATTCCGGTCAAGCAAAGCTGGGGGGCTGGAGCCTATCTGCTGGCCAATCTCTATCGCCCGGCCGACGTGAAGGAATCGCGCAACCCGGCCCGCGCCATTGGCGTGCAATGGCTCAGCATTGATCCCGAGGACCGTGCCCTGACCATTGCGATGGAGGCTCCAGCCAAACTGCGCCCGCACGAACAGATGGTCGTGCCGGTCAAGGTCAATGGCCTCAAAGCCGGTGAGGAAGCCTATGTCACCGTCGCCCTCGTCGATGAAGGCATTCTCAACCTGACCAACTACAAGACCCCGGATCCGGTTGGCCGTTACTTCGGCCAGCGCAAGCTCGGTGTCGCCATTCGCGACCTTTATGGCCGCTTGATCGACGGTTCTGCCGGGGCCTTTGGAAGCCTCAGAACCGGTGGTGATGGCGGCGGTCCGCAGATGCAATCTGCTGGCGACAAGCCGACGCAGGAGCTGGTGGCCTTTGTTTCGGGCATCGTGAAAGTTGATGAGAATGGCGAGGCCGAAGTTGCCTTCGACATTCCCCAGTTCAACGGCACCGCCCGGCTGATGGCGACCGCATGGACGGCGAAAGCTGTCGGCAGTTCGGAAAAAGACAATATCATCCGCGAGCCGATTGTCGTTCACGCCAGTCTGCCGAAGGTCCTCGCCCCCGGCGATCAGGCCGAGGCCCTCATAGAGATGACCAATCTGGAAGCCCCTGTCGGGGATTACCGGATCGATGTAGTCACCAGCGATGCCATCGCGCTCGATATGAGCCAGATGCCAAGAGTAGTGAAACTGCCCGAAGGCAAGATGGTTTCCCTTTCCGTGCCGCTGATGGCCGAGAAGGTCGGGGTTGGCGATGTAACCGTCAAGCTCGTCTCCACAGGCGGAGACGGTCTCGGAGTGCTGCATGAAGCAGCCGTTCCGGTGCGCTCCGGTGTTCTGCCGGTCACAAAAGTCACCAACGTGCCTCTGTCACCCAATGGCGGCCAGTTGGTGATCAACAAGGACCTACTGTCGGGCTTCAAGCTCGATGGCGCTGAGCTCTCCGTTTCGGTCGCCGAGGAAGGCAGCTACGATGTGGCCTCGCTGTTGATGCAGCTCGACCGCTATCCTTATGGTTGTGCAGAGCAGACCGCGAGCCGTGCGCTGCCTCTGCTCTATGCCAAGGACATCGCGCTGCAACTGCCTCGCGAGTTGCAGGCCCTGAGTGGCAAACAGATGGAAGAGCGTCTGCAGAAGGCCGTCGACAAGCTTCTGTCCTATCAGTCCAACGCTGGCGGCTTCACCCTGTGGGGCAACAGCTATGCCGACGATCCATGGCTAACGGCCTATGTGACCGACTTCCTCACTCGCGCCAAGGAACGCGGCCTCGATGTCCCGGCCAAGCCTCTTCAGCTTGCGCTTACATCCATCCGCAATCGTCTGGCCTACCAGAGCGATCTGGAACAGGATTCGAGCACAGTAGCCTATGCACTTTATGTGCTAGCGCGCAGCCGCATGGCCTCTGCGGGGGATCTTCGCTACTATGTCGAGACCAAGCTCAATGACTTCAAGACGCCCATTGCACGCGCCCAGCTTGGGGCGGCTCTGGCTCTTTATGGCGACAGAACCCGGGCGGAGAAGGCCTTCAATTCGGCGCTTTCCCTCGCACAATCTCTCTATGACAAGCAAAGCCTGATGCCAGAGGAAACCTCCTACAGTTTCTCGTCCCTGCACCGGGACGTGGCGGCGATGCAGGCCCTTGCGGGAGAGATGTCACCAGCTCCGGCTTCCCTTGACGGGATCAAGGCCCTGTCGCGGGCCCTTTATGATCCGGAAAGACGGCTCAACACGCAGGAGCAAGCGTGGATGGTTCTGGCCGCTCGTGCAGACCTCGCCCAAAAGGACGACTTCGGTCTCTCGATCAATGGAGAAGCCGTTGAAGGCTCGCTCAGCACCAGTGTCTCAGGCGACGCCCTTGCTGAGGAGCCGATGACCGTGACCAATGGCGGCGACAAGCCCCTGATGGCGCAGATCACCACCATCGCCACACCGGACGAGCCCTTGCAAGCAGGGGGAGATGGCTTTGTCATTTCCCGTGCCTACTATCGTCTTGATGGCAGCCCGCTTGCCATTGGCGAGGTCAAGCAGAACGAGCGGCTGGTTGTGGTGATCAATGCCAGCCAGATCCCGGATCTGCCCTCGCGGATCATGATCAGCGATTTGTTGCCTGCCGGTCTCGAAATCGAGAATCCGCACTTGCTCAAGAACACCGATATGGATGCCTTCAACTGGCTGCCGCAGTCGAACATCACCCATATCGAGTTCCGCGATGATCGGCTGCTTGCCGCCGTTGACAGGGAAGTTGGCGGCAACCGGGACTTCACCATCGCCTATACGGTGCGTGCGGTCACGCCGGGGACCTTCATGCATCCGGCGGCGGTGATCGAGGACATGTATCGCCCACAGATGTCCGCAAGGACGGCCAGTGGCTTCCTGACGGTCCTGCGCTAACTCGGTAGGACCGGTGATGAAAACAAGGTTGCCACAACTCCTCAAAGCCATGCCGAAGCCCGTCTTCGGCATGGTGGTTGGCCTTGGACTCATCCTTGTGCTGGCGGCTGGGGCTGTTGGCGGTTTTCTGCTGTTTGATCGCAACAACCCGCCTCCGCTTGGCATTCTCGACCGCCTGTCGGCGGAGGTGGTGGATCGCGACGGAAGGCTGTTGCGGGCCTATACCGCAGAGGCCGACCGCTGGCGACTGAAGGCAGATCTTGATGCCGTTGATCCGGAGCTCATCGACATTCTGTTGGCCTATGAAGACAAGCGCTTTTTCGAACATCACGGCATCGACCCGCTGTCGATTTTGCGTGCCAGTTGGCAACTCGTCAGCAATCGGGAGATCATTTCCGGTGCCTCGACCATCACGATGCAGCTAGCCCGGCTCATTGAACCAAGAGAAAAGCGGACCTTCACCGCCAAATTCTGGCAGATGGCCCGCGCCATTCAGCTTGAGATGCGGATGGACAAGCGGGAAATCCTTGCAGCCTATCTCACGCTTGCTCCTTACGGTGGCAACCTAGAGGGCATCCGCGCCGCCTCGCTTGCCTATTTTGCCAAGGAGCCGAAGGACCTAAGTCTGGAACAGGCGGCCTTGCTGGTTGCGCTGCCACAGTCACCAGAAGCACGACGTCCAGACCTTTTCCCCGAACGGGCCAAACGCGCTCGCGACAAGGTGCTTGAACGGATGGCCCAGTCGGGCACGATTGTAGCCAGCGAAGTGGCCCGTGCTGCCGGGCACCCGCTGTCGGCCAGGCGCCATGATCTGCCCCAGTTGGCAGCCCACACAGCCGACCGGTTGAGACGGGGCGAGCCAGACGCTTTCGTGCTCCGCACAACGCTCAATGCCGACCTTCAACGCCGCATGGAAGAGGTTGTGCGTGACGGCGCGGATCGCCTCGGGGCGAGCCTCTCGGCGGCGCTGGTGCTGGCAGATGCCAAAAACGGCGAGATCCTAGCGGAGGTCGGCTCGCCTGACTATGTCAGCCTGCAGCGCTCCGGCTGGATCGACATGAGCCGCGCCCTGCGTTCGCCCGGATCGGCACTCAAGCCCTTCATCTATGGCCTCGCCTTTGAAGAAGGGCTGGTGCGTTCCGAGACGATCATCACCGACCAACCGGTCAATTTCAGCGGCTACCGCCCGAAAAACTTCGACATGGATTATCAGGGAGAAGTCAGCATCCGCGATGCGCTGCTGCTCTCGCTCAATGTCCCCGCCGTCGCCCTTCTCGATGCGGTTGGCCCAGCCCGACTGATGGAACGTCTGAGGTTTGGCGGGTGTGACGACCGAACTCCCTGAAGGCGGTGATGTGGGCCTCGCTATCGGGTTGGGCGGTCTCGGGATCACCCTGAAAGACCTGACGCAGCTCTACACCACCTTTGCCAATCGCGGGCAGACAAAGCAGCTGTTCGATATCCCCAAGACTGACGCTGAACGCAAGGCAACAGCTCTCGATACGCCTATCCCGGTGCTCGATCACGTCGCCAGTTGGTATGTCGCCGACATTTTAAAAGGTGCTACACCGCCCAGAGGAGCCGCCGATCTCTCCATCGCCTACAAGACCGGCACCTCCTATGGCTATAGGGATGCCTGGTCTGTCGGGTTCGATGGGCGCTATGTCATCGGCGTCTGGGTGGGCAAGGCGGACAACAGCGCTGTCCCCGGCATTACGGGCCGGACGGCGGCAGCTCCCATCCTGTTCGAGGCCTTCTCCCGCTCCGGGCTCGACCTCTCGCCGCTTCCAGCCCGCCCATTCGGCGCGCAGCAGCAGACGCTGTCCGAGTTGCCACCCACTTTGCGCAGGTTTGAGATTTCAGAAGAATGGCTCAAAGGTGCTTCCCTGCCCGAACCTGCGCCCAAGATCGGCTATCCGCCGCGTGGCGCCCAGATCGAAATGGCCAAGACGGCGGAAGGGAAGGTTCTCCCCGTGATGGTCAAACTGCAGGACGGGCGGCCACCGTTTCGCTGGCTGGTGAATGGTCAGGTGCTGGAAGCCAATGGCAATCGCCGCAAGGTTGTCTGGCAACCAGATAGTGCGGGTCAATCAACCCTCACGGTCATTGACGCTGCCGGTCGTGCTGATAGCGTCAGCATCTATCTCAAATTTCCATGAGTCCAATGGCTTGCACTCAGCAAACGTGGTAGCTTGGTCGCGATCTCGCCCCAAAGTGCGACATCAGCGCCCGACAAGTTGGCCGCAATCGGGGTCGTCTCCGGCCAGAATGGCCTTGGTGCAGGGCATCATGAATGCCGCAGCCTGAAAAAAGGGATCGGACTTCTCTGTCGCCCGCGACATCACCCACGCGCCTTCCAGAATGATCGACAGTTTCTTTGCGATCAGCAGCGCCTGTTCGTCCGTCACGCCAAAGGTTTTTGACTGTGCGATGAAGACCTGCCGCCAGACACGGTAGATCGCCTGAGTGACATCATGGAACCCCTCTCCACCTGTCGGATCGAGCAGCATGCCCGACACGGGACTGTACTGCCAGCGATCTTCTGACTCATACTTGCTGGCAAAGCTGTTGCAGATCAGCCGGATCGCTTCCTTGAAATCCTTGCCTTCCTCGCGGGCAGTTTCGAACGAAGTTCTGATCAATGTGACAACCAGATCGGAGGATTGCCAGGCCGCAGCGATCGCCAGAGCCTGTTTTCCACCGGGGAAGTGATGATAGAGCGACCCACGAGGCACACCAGCCAACTCCAGAATCTCTGAAATACTGGTGACTGCGTAGCCTTGCTTGTGGAACATCACCGCTGCGGCGGTGACAAGCTTTTCATATGTGGAATGTGCCATTCAGAATACTTTACAGCCTCGGACAGAACAGTCTAAGGTGTGTCTAGACCGAATGGTCTACTCGAACACCACAGGGTCATCCAAAACACTTCGGAGAGCACAATATCATAGTTTATAATAGTTTATAACTGGAGATAGCATGTCTAAGCATTTCATCTATTGGTTATATTACCTATTATTGCCGTTTAAACCCCAAGCAATTTGACAAGGTGTTCGCAGTCCCTTCTTCCGGAGATTTTACCCTCTGACATATTGATGCACCAGATGCGCTTTGTCTGAGTACTGGGTTTGCTCCATGAAACATTCGAATTGGCATGCTCCCTCACTGTCCCCACGGCTTCGGGTGCTTGTCATAGACCATACCGCGCCATCCCCCAACACGGCGCGGTATGGTCGCCTTTCCTTGCCTTGATGGCTCCCAAGCAGCGTAACGCGCTGCAAAATCCAAACAACCATTTGAATTTAATCAGTTTTTCTTCAAAGCAAGACGCATCGCGCCATGCAGCAGGCAAGATGGCCCGGGCAACGGGGCGGGACGATGTCCGAAGGCACAAGAGCGTTCTGTCAGCCTCACGCGAGAAAGCTGCTTTGACAGGACCCAGACGTCCAACAAGACGGGCATTTTCTCGCATATGAACCAGATCGGGCACACGGTGGGTCCATATCGGATGCCAGCACCTCATCCCGTCTCATCGACCGCCCAAAGAGCTTTCTATCAATGTCAAAGCCAATGGTCGGGACTGGTGGATATTAAGAATCTTTCTAAACGAATTGGGGCGATTTGAGCGAGCGCTCTTCTCATCCGGCAGCCTGTCAGAAGTGGATCAGGAGCGCCCTCAGGCCGGATCGATGCCGACGTCGTTCAGCATGGTGCGAATGGACTGTTCGATCTGGCCGCCACAATAAAGGTCTTGCCAGACCAGTTTCTGCTGACTGTCGAAGGCTGCAATGGTGGGAAGGGCGAAAAACCGCTTCGCATGGGCAGCAATGATTGGCGCTCGCGCCATGACAAGCGGTTCGATCGCAGGCAACCGATCCATCATCGTATACCAGAGCGAGGCGCTCACAATGTCGGCGAGACCGATGGCCGGTGTCGCGAGCAGAGTTCCCGCACTCTCCGTAACCCCATGATCGATAGCTGTGCGTTCAAACACATCAAGCCAACGCGGCAATCGCGTCGAGACGAAGTCCGCCCATCCGGCCTTACTCCACATGGAGCGGCCACCAAACAGGGTGATCTCATCAAGCACATCATTGGCATCGGCCAGAATCTTGATGGTCTGGGCTCGTTGTACTGCGCTCTCGGGCATCAGGCGATATTTGTCAGCAAGATAGACCAGAATGGCCGACATTTGCGACAGCGCCACATTGGCCTCCTCATCGATGAGGAAGGGAGGTGCCATGAAGGGCCCGGCTTGCCTGTCAACGGGCAGGTCCTTCATTTCTCTGACGTGACTCGTGTCCGCCTCGTCCCAATCGGCACCGACATAGGTCAGCAGTGCCCGGATCGGTTGACCTCGAAACGGGATTGGCCAGTAATAAATCTTGAGGGGTTTGATCATGATCCAATTTATATCGCTGGCAACAGATCACAGCAAGTCTTCCGAACGCCAAACGGTGCTCAGGACCAGTGAATCGCATCACCAAGACAGCAGCTCACTTGGAATCACGACCCTCTCTGGGTTCCTTGATCCATTTGATTGCAAGCCAGAGGACTGCCACGGCGATAACCGCCCAGAAAATGATCCAATAGATATTCTCGAACATTTGGTTTCTCCTTATCGTCTTGGACACCAGAATCAGTAACATATTTGCGAGTGCACGCAAATGATGCAGAACAGGGTTCTGAACAAGTTCAAGTTCTTGTAGTCCCTTGTGGGCGCGACAGTTTGATGCAATTTGATACCGGCCCGCGATTGACTTGCTCTGATCATCCGGTTAGCCCAATCCCATATAAGACTGGTCAGGAAGCCGTTTCCTGAAAACCGAATTGAAGGAGGCGAACATGCGCCAGACAGACAAGATTGTAGTAGTTGGTGCAGGTCAGGCCGGAGCAACCCTTGTGCAGCGCTTGCGGGAGCTGGGGTTTGATGGCTCGTTAACCCTCGTGGGATCCGAACCGCACCTTCCCTATCAGAGGCCGCCCCTGTCGAAAGCCTATCTGCTGGGGGACATGGATCTGGACGGACTGACCCTGCGCCCCCAAGCCTTCTATGACGATCTCAAGATCGAGCTGAAACTCGGGCGACCGGTCACAGCCATCGACAAACGGGAACACAAGATCTCGGTTGGCGACGAGGTGCTCGACTATGATCATCTGGCCCTCGTCACCGGCTCGGACCCGATCCGCCTGCCGGAGGCCCTTGGCGGTCATTTGCCGGGCGTTCACGTGGTGCGCGGGCTTGCCGACATTGATGCCATCGAGCCGGAAATTGTTGCGGGTCGCAAGGCGCTGATCGTGGGTGGTGGCTATATCGGCCTTGAGGCAGCGGCAGTCTGTGCCAAGCGCGGACTAGACGTGACGCTGGTGGAGGCCGCGCCGCGCATCCTGCAACGGGTTGCGGCGAAAGAAACCTCGAACTATTTCCGTGCGCTGCACGAAAGCCATGGCGTGAAGCTGCTTGAAGGCTCCAAACTCTCACACTTTGTCGGTGATGATCGCGTCACCGGCGCTCTGCTCGATGATGGCGTGATGCTGGAGGCGGATTTCGTCATTTGCGGCATCGGCATCCGGCCGTCCGTCGGGCTGGCGGAAGCGGCTGGTCTCGTTATCGAGAACGGCATTTCGACCAACAGCTTCGCCCAGACCTCGGAGCCGAACATCTGGGCGGCGGGTGATTGCGCATCGTTTCTGTTCAATGGCAACCGCATTCGCCTTGAAAGCGTCGGCAATGCCATCGACCAGTCCAAAATCGTTGCCGAGAATATCGTCGCCAGCCTCAAGGGAGAGGCGCTCAAGCCCTATATGGCCAAGCCGTGGTTCTGGTCCGATCAATATGATGTCAAGCTGCAGATCGCGGGCCTTCACACCGGTTACAACCGTATCGTGACCCGAGACAGCGGCGCGGGCGTGATGTCCTTCTGGTATTATCGCAATGATGAGCTCGTCGCCCTTGATGCGATGAACGACCCCCGCGCCTATATGGTCGGCAAGCGGTTGATCGAGGCGGGCAAGACTGCAGACCCGGCCATCGTTGCCGATGCGGATACCGATCTCAAGGTGCTGATGAAGCGCTAGCGAGCCTTCATCGCCTCGCCTGCCACATAGGTTTCAGAGATCGAACGGTCATCGGCCATGATCTGCAGGATGAAGAGCTCTTCGGCCAGCGTGTTGCAGACTTCCATGCGCAGGGCCATGGCCGGGGTCGCCTTGCTGTCGAGGACGACGATGTCCGCCTCGGAGCCGACGTCGAGCGTGCCGATCTTGTCTTCCAGCCCCAGCGCCTTGGCGTTGCCGAGGGTGATCCAGTAGAAGGCGCGGTAGGGATGCAGCTTCGGTCCCCGCAAGGCCTGCACCTTGTAGCCCTCATTAAGAGTCTGAAGCATGGAATAGGACGTCCCACCGCCAATGTCTGTGGCAATGGCGCATTCTGCGCCCCGTGCGCGGAGACCCTCATAATCGAACAGGCCGGAGCCAAGAAAGAGATTGGAAGTCGGGCAGAAGACCGGCTTGGAGGCCGTCTCGATCATCACATCGATCTCGCGCGGCTCCAGATGGATGCAATGGCCAAGAAGGGTTTTGGGGCCGAGCAGCCCATAGTGCTCGTAAATACCCAAATAATCCGGAGCATCCGGGTATAGCTCCAGCGTCGTGTGGATCTCGGCGTGGTTTTCGTCGAGATGGGTCTGAACATAGCAGTCGGGATGCTCTCGTGCGAGGGCACCGGAGGCCTCGAGCTGGGCGGGTGTCGACGTGATGGCAAACCGTGGCGTGACCGCATAGAGTGCCCTGCCCTTGCCATGCCAACTTGCAATCAGCGCCTTGCTGTCATCATAGCCGCTTTGAGCGGTATCGCATGTCTCGGCCGGAGCATTGCGATCCATCATGGTCTTACCGCCGATCACCCGCATGTTGCGCCTTGCCGCCTCAGCAAAATAGGCGTCAGCCGATGCTTTGTGAGACGAGCAATAGGCAACCGTGGTCGTGGTGCCCTGCCCGATCAGTTCATCGAAGAAATGAACTGCCATGCGCTCGGCGTGCGCGATATCGGAATATTTCGCTTCGGCGGGAAAGGTGTAGTTCTCCAGCCAGTCGAGCAATTGCGCACCCCAGCTGGCGATGACCTGAACCTGCGGGAAATGCAGATGGGTATCAATGAAGCCGGGCATCAGCAGAGCCGGACGGTGATCGATGATTTCGGCGGTCTCGGAAAGCTGCTCGTTGATTTCGGAGAATGTGCCGCAGGCCGTGATGATGCCGTCTTCTATAACAAGAGCGCCGTCCTCGATATAGAGGTGGGCACTCTCATCCTCTGGGCTCTGCGGTTCTGCCGTGAAGGTCAGGATCCGTCCGCGCAAGCATTTCTGAACCATGGGAAATCCTGTCTGCCGTCCGTGTCAGTCTGAAAACAAAACCGGCAGTTCGGGCCGGGCCGTCGGGCAGTATGCCCAACTCGGTTTGAAGATACCAGTACCCAACTTTGTTTCCGTACAATTCCGTAAGCGCCTAATGCAGACTGAAACTGGAGCCCCGATGCGCGACAAATCACACAAACGTGAAGTCATTTCGTGATCATTGAAAATGCCTAGGTAATTTTACCATTAATTTTGTGTTAAAGTTGCTTCCTTCCAAAACGAAGAGACAGGAAGCAAGAGAGCCCGTGAAGAACGGCTCTTAGAAATAATCAGAAATATTTTTGAACCTTTTCGTCTGGCTCGCGACCTATTTGCATCAGCAATCATACGGAAATCGCGTTTCAGACCACCTTTCACTTTCCAAAAGAGGCTCACAAATGACCAATCGCTCTTCAACCTTCTCACGACTTTCGCTCTTGGCTGCGACCGCTGTCACGGTCTTGTCCATCAACGCCAGCAGTGCACAGGCCTTGCAGAAAAACGTCCTGTTTGTCCTCGACAGCTCCAATTCCATGTGGGGGCAAGTGGATGGCGTTGCCAAGATCGACATTGCCAAACAGGCATTGGTGGACCTTGTCGCCAAGATGCCCAAGACGACCAAGATGGGCCTTGTCGCCTATGGTCACCGCTTCAACCACAAGCTCAACGACTGCTCAGACATGGAACTCATTTCGGGCATCGGATCGACCAACAACGAGACCATTCAGGAGCAGCTCGGATATGTAAAGCCGAACGGCCAGACACCGATTGCCAACACCCTCGCGGAAGTGGGGAGCTGGTTGCAACCGCACTTAGAGGAAGACAACACCGTGGTGCTCATTTCCGACGGCCTTGAAAGCTGCGATGGGGATCCGTGCGCGGCATCCAAGGCCCTCAAGGACGCCGGAGTGACTACGGCGGTCCATGTGGTTGGCTTTGACCTCGATACCACGCAGCAGGCGAGCATCCAGTGCATTGCCGAGAATGGCGATGGGCAGTATTTCAACGCCCAGAACAATGAAGGGCTTGTTGAGGCACTGGAACAGGTGCGCGAAGTTGTCGAGCAGCAACCGGTCAAACCGATGAAGGTCGCTCAGGCTGAGACCAAACCGGCCGTGATGTCCGATGCCGTCTACTATGAAGACAATTTCGATAGTGAAGAGCTGAGTGGTGACTGGACCATCGTCAATGAAAATCCGGACAATTATCTCGTTGAGGACGGCAAGCTGACCGTGCTGTTCGGAGACACCGGCAACGGAACCGAGGCCTACAAGACAGCAGCCAACATCTTCCGCCTCAACAAACCGATCCCCAAGGGGGACTGGACAATGACCATGCGCGTGATGTTCGTGGCGCAAACCCACAAGGAATGGCTTCGCATGGGCATCACCAAGGATCAGGACGATTCGGTCCTGACATCCCTCGAGATCGTGCCGTACAACTATGACATCACGCTGTTCAATGCGCGCGCCGACAAGATGGCGAAAGGCGAGAACACCAATTTCGTTTCCAAGATTACCGACTATCGGTCGAACAATGTCACAGAACGGACAGATCTCGTCTCGCAGTCAACCACATCGACACTGCTGCGCCTGACCAAAGAGGGCCGGAACTACATTTCCGCTGTGAAGCTTGAGGCGGCGGATGGAGCGGGTGACAAGGCTCCGCCGAGTGAATGGATCGAGTTGCAGAAGCTGACCAGCCTGAAGCTCCCCGGCGACGCTTTCACTTTCTTCTTTGGCCATGGCAAGGCCGGCTTTGTTCCCAAGGATGGCGAAGGTCTGGTCGAGGTCGACTGGGTCAAGATCGAGACCAACTGACCACACACCAAACGACTCAAGGAAAGACGGGGCACAACCCGTCTTTTCTATTTGTCTGTACCAACAACCCACAGAAATAAGTATTTCCTCTGATCATCAATCAACCCATCAAGCAGACTTGGATTATTTCCAATTGAGCAAACATAAAAGACGCCAATTCAATTCCAATTTTGCGCTATGTCAACGTATTTCTTCGAAATTTCTAAGTAAATATACTCCCCATCTTAAGAAGAATTGAAATTGGTTCTAATTGGCATTCTTCTAAAGTTAGGTCCATCGTCTGGTTCCGAGGTCATTTCCGGCTTCGCGATTGGATGTTGCAGGGGTTGAAATATCTCGCGAGGCAGGATGATGACAGACACAGAAACCCTTTATCTAGGCATTGATGGTGGAGGCACGAATTGTCGTGGCCGGTTGCGTGATGCGGCGGGTGCCTTGTTGGGCGAGGCCGTCGCGGGGCCCGCCAATACGCGCCTCGGGCTCGAGATTGCCCAGCAGCAGGTTGCGCACGTCGCCAGAGCCACTTTGCAGGATGCGGGTTTGGGAGAGGATGCTGTCGAGCGGACCCATGTTGGCATCGGTCTTGCGGGTCTTCACATCGCGTCGGACAAGGAAGTGTTGCGCGAGTGGTCCCATCCCTTTGCCTCCCTTCGCATCGAGAATGATGCTCATATCGCCTGTCTGGGAGCTCATGCAGGAGCCCGTGACGGCGGCATCATGATCATCGGCACCGGCAGCTGCGGCTATGGTCTCGTCAGGGATCATCCGATCAATGTTGGCGGCTGGGGCTTCCTGCTCTCGGACGGAGCCAGCGGCGCACAGGTGGGCCGGGCGGCCCTCAGACATGCCCTCGCCGCCCTTGATGGCATCCGCGAGGTGAGCCCGATGACGGACCATCTCATGTTCCACTTCGGCGACAGTCAGGAAGACATGGTCATCTGGTCGGAACATGCAAAGCCATCCGACTATGCTGAATTTGCCCGGACCGTGGTCGAGTTCGTGGACAAGAACGACCCGGTCGCCCTCAAGCTGATGAAGGAATGCGGCTCTGAAGCCAGCGCGATCCTCAGAGCCCTCGCCTGGCGGGGCATCAACCAGATCGCCCTCATGGGCGGGTTCGCGGAACATGTCGAGCCATGGTTGGAAGCGGACGTTACCTCGTTGCTGGTGCCTCGCAAATATGACGCCAGAGATGGCGCGATCCTGCTGGCCGGAGGCACATTGCCGCCACTCGAACCCGGATTCGAGCATAAAGTCGGCCACACCGAAAGCGTGACCTATGGGTGACATTACCCTCTTTGTTGAACACCTGAAGTCGGAGACGACACGGGACCATGCCAGTTCCACTCCGCTCTATTTGCGTGTTCAAAGAGGCATTGAGCAGGCCATCGAGGCCGGGCTCGTCGAGGTCAGTGATGCCCTGCCTGCAGAGCGAGAACTGGCCACGTTGCTCGGGGTTTCGCGGGTTACCGTGCGAAACGCGGTTCGGGCGCTTGTCAAGAAGGGCATCCTTGTGCAGCGCCATGGGGCGGGAACCTTTGTTGCCTCACGCAGCACGTCGCGCTTCCGCCCGCTTGCAAGTTTTTCCGAGGACATGCGCAATCGAGGCGTCAGCACCGATTCCATCTGGCTGAACCGGTCGTCAGGGCTCCCGACGCCAGAGGAATGCGATGCGCTCGAGATCATGCCCGAAAGGCAAGTCAGTCGCCTCTATCGCCTGCGCTTTGCCAATGGCAAGCCGATGTGCCTTGAGCATTCCGTCCTGCCAGCAACCATTCTGCCTGATCCGAACGAGATCGAAAATTCTCTTTATGACTGGCTCGAGGCCCACGGACGGCGGCCAACACGGGCGGTCCAGTCCCTGTCTGCCCATCTTGCGGACGCCTCGCAGGCCCATCTTCTGTCCGTGCCAACCGGGTCGGCTTGTCTCCATATCCGGCGGCGCTCCTATCTCAGCTATGAGAAACTCTATCGGATCCGGCCCGGAACCGGGGCCGAGACGAGCGACATGCTGAAATTGGACGAGAATGACAAAATCCTGATCGGGAAAGACAGACCGATCGAATTCGTTCGCTCTTATTATCGCGGCGATCTCTACGAGTATGTGGCCGAACTCCACTACTGAGCCAAAGCGCCGCTGGCCCTGTTCACGATCGGCTCATGACTTTGGCCGAAATCCGTTGCCGTATTTCTTCTGATCTGCTAGCCAGAAGGTTCAACTGGTCTCTCTCCTGTCACGAAGGAGTCGCCAAGATGCAACAGATCCTCGTTCATGCCCGCCTGTTTGATGGACACCAGTTCCATGCAGGCAAGGCCGTGACCATCAACGAGGGCGTGATTGGCGACATTGTCGACCAGCCCAGATCCATTGGCGGTTTCGAGCATCATGACCTCACTGGGCTTGTCCTTGCTCCCGGATTTGTCGATGTGCAGGTGAATGGCGGCGGCGGGCTGATGCTCAATGGCGAGACCACGCTCGATGAGCTCGAGGCCATTGCCGACGCCCATCGGGCTTTCGGCACCACATCCCTTCTGCCAACCCTGATCAGCGACAGCTGGATGGCCATGGAGCATGTCGCAGCGCTCATCACCAGCGCCCATCGCCGTTGGGGCGAGAACAGCTCTCTCGGAGCCATCAAGGGCGTCCATTTCGAAGGGCCCTATCTCAACACGGCCCGCAAGGGCGTGCAGAATGAAGACTTCATTCGCCCTGTCGATGAAGGGGCTGTCGATCTGCTCACGCATCCCGATCTTGGGGTCCGGGTGATCACCGTAGCGCCGGAACGGGTCGGCTCGCATTTCATTTCCGAGCTCAACAGCCGGGGCGGCATCGTCTGCGCCGGTCATACGGCAGGCAGCTATCAGGACATGCAGCCCGCCCTCAGATCAGGGCTTAGGGGCTTCACCCATCTCTTCAACGCCATGACCCAGATCGAGGCCCGTGAGCCGGGCGTCGTGGGTGCTGCTCTTGACAGTGATGAGGCATGGTGCGGCCTGATCGTCGACGGGTTTCATGTCCATTCGGCGTCCATGCGCTTGGCGCTGAAGGCCAAGCCCCGGGGCAAGGTCATGCTGGTGACCGATGCCATGCCATCGGTCGGCGCGAAGGACAAGAGCTTCATTCTGAACGGCGAATATATTCATGCCCATGATGGTAAATGCGAGACCGAGGACGGGACCCTTGCCGGGTCGGATCTCAACATGATGACTGCGGTGAGGAATGTGGTCGAGCTGCTTGGCCTGCCCATCTCGGAAGCCTTGCGGATGGCATCGAGCTATCCGGCGGCCTTCATGCGGATGGAGACCTCCATCGGGATGATCGCGCCCGGATATGTGGCCGATCTCGTTGCCTTCGACCCGACCACATGGACCGTCCGGCACAGCTGGATCAATGGCTTTCACCGCGCCCACTGACTTTGGATTGATGGAAAGTCTGAAGGTGATCCCGACTTAAACTCCTGATTCAACGTCTTAACTTTAACGTCTTTATGCACTTTAAGAGAAGCGGATTTGTCGAGTCTTTTGAGTCGCTTGCAGCGACTTGCGAAGACAGCACTTCGGGGCACAGTCTTCGCATGATGTGTTGCTTGAAGCGGTTCGCAGATTGATTCAAAAGCATTGATTCAATCTGCGAAGCTGATCACGCCCAATCTCAGAGCGCCGCCTTGATGCTGTCGGTAATCGGTGTTGTCGGGCGGCCGATGAGCTTGGACAGCGTCTTGCTGTCGTTGAAGAGCCAGCCGTTGCGCGCGCCCTCGTCCGAGTTGCCGAGCACCTTGGCAAAGGGTTCCGGAACGCCAGCCCCGACCAGTGCGGCGACATAGTCGTCTTCGCTCATGTCGACATAAGCGACCTGCTTGCCGGAGAGTTCGGAAACAGAAGCTGCATAGTCAGACAGGGTGAAGGCGTCATCGCCTGCCAGTTCGTAGACTTTGCCTGCATGCTCGTCGCCACCGGTCAGAACGGCGGCAGCAGCTGCGGCGTAGTCGGCGCGAGACGCCGGTGCGACCTTGCCTTCGCCAGCGTGGCCGATCACGGCACCATGTTCGAGAGCCGGAGCCAGATTGCCGGTGTAGTTTTCGCTGTACCAACCATTGCGCAACAGCGTGTATGACAGGCCGGATGCCTTGATCAGCTCCTCAGTAGCCTTGTGCTCGCCTGACAGAAGCATCGGATTGACGTCCGCCTGAAGGATGGAGGTGTAGGCGATCAGCTTGACGCCATTGGCTTTGGCCGCTTCGATGACGGTGGTGTGCTGGGGGACACGCAGTCCGACGGCGCTGCCCGAAATCAGCAGCAGCTTGTCGACGCCCTTCAGCGCTTCGGCATAGCTCTCCGGCTTGTCATAGTCGGCAGCGCGGACGGTGACGCCCTTCTCGGCAAGGTCGGACACCTTGGCCGGGTCACGCACCAGCGCAACAATGCTGGCCGCATCCTGAGTTGCCAGAAGGCTTTCGATGACGAGGCGGCCGAGTTGGCCGGAGGCTCCAGTTACTGCAATCATGTTTCTCTCCTTATCGACATCCCGGCCTCTAGTCGGCTGGATGCGCAAATGGTGTTTGGATCTGGTCCGTTTCAAACCTGTTGACGTGAATATGAGGCTAGAGCATTGTCATCACAAGAAAGCTATTTCAGAATGGTTAGTTCGGATAATGAGTACAATCGGATTTCAGCACTTTCGACCGCTGGCGATCTTTGTCTGTGTGGTTGATGAGGGCAGCTTTGCCGGGGCAGCACGGCACCTGAAGACAAGCCGGTCGCGCGTCTCCGAACAGATCACCCAGCTTGAGGAGGATCTGGGTGTGCGCCTGTTGCAGCGCTCGACGCGGAAACTGTCCCTGACAGAAGAAGGGCGGCGCATTTACGACAGGGTGCGGGCCTTACCCCGCGTTTTGGAAGAGACCGTCGCCATCGCAACGCAGGAGCGACCGGCGGGGCGTGTCTCGATCACGGCTACCCATGACGTGGGAGCCTCGCAGCTGCTCCCTGCCCTGTCGAGCTTTCGGGCACGCTATCCCGATGTAGAGCTTGATGTCATTCTGAGCGACAGTCGGCTCGACCTGATTGCCGAGGGTATCGACATGGGCATCCGCATCGGCTTGCCACGGGATGACAGCCTGATTGGTCGGGTTCTCTATGAAGATCGCTTCCGGCTCTATGCCAGTCCGACCTATCTGGACGCAAACGGCCTTCCTGAGACCGTGAAGGCGCTTTCCGAGCATCGATGGGTCTGTCTCAGCCATCTCAGCCCAGGCGGCCTCAACAGGCTCTACAGGGGCGAGGAGCGGCTCTCCATACAGGCGCGGCAGTATGAGCTTTGCAATTCTCCGCAGATGGTGATCTCGATGGCACTGGCGGGGATGGGGATCGCGCAGCTGTTCCCCTCGACCGTCCGCAAGGACGTCGCCTCGGGTGCACTCGTACCCATCCTGCCCGAGCTGACCGGGGACAACATGCTCTTCTCCCTCGTCTATCCCTCGCGCAAACATGTGCCCATGCGTACGCGAGCGCTTATTGATCATCTCATGGCGAGCCAGCTGTTCGATGATCATCGGGAGCGAAACGCCAAGGCTTGAAACAAAAACGCCCGGTCGATGACCGGGCGTTGACTGTTTGTTGCTGGATCAGGCTCTTATTGAATCTGCTGCAGCAGCAGATCAAGAGAGGCCTTGGCATCGCCGTAGAACATGCGGGTGTTCTCCTTGAAGAACAGCGGGTTCTGAATGCCGGAGTAACCGGTACCCTGACCACGCTTGGAGACGAACACCTGCTTGGCTTTCCAGACTTCGAGAACCGGCATGCCGGCGATGGGCGAATTGGGATCGTCCTGCGCGGCGGGGTTCACGATGTCGTTCGAGCCAATCACGATGGCAACATCCGTTTCGGGGAAGTCCTCGTTGATCTCGTCCATTTCCATCACGATGTCATACGGCACCTTGGCTTCGGCCAAAAGCACGTTCATGTGACCGGGAAGACGGCCAGCCACCGGATGGATGGCGAAACGCACATTTTTACCCTTGGCACGCAGACGGCGGGTCAGTTCGGCCACGCTCTGCTGGGCCTGAGCCACGGCAAGACCATAGCCGGGAACGATGATGACGCTGTCTGCATCATCAAGAGCAGAGGCAACACCGTCGGCATCAATGGCGATCATCTCGCCCTCGACTTCCATCTGCGGGCCCGTGGCATTGCCGAAGCCGCCCAAGATGACCGAGATGAAGTGACGGTTCATGGCCTTACACATGATGTAGCTGAGGATCGCACCCGAAGAGCCCACGAGGGCACCGGTGACGATCAGCAGGTCGTTGCCGAGCAGGAAGCCCGTGGCTGCTGCTGCCCAACCGGAATAGGAGTTGAGCATGGAAACCACAACAGGCATGTCGGCGCCGCCGATGGCCATGACCATGTGAACGCCGATCGCGAAGGCGATCAGGGTCATGACATAGAGGGTCCAGCTGCCTGCGCCCTGCATGTACATGATCAGCAGAACGAAGGAGAGAACCACCATGACGAGGTTCAACAGATGACGACCCGGCAGGGTCAGGGCCTTGCCGTTGATGCGGCCATTCAGCTTGCCCCATGCGATCAGAGACCCGGTGAAGGTGATGGCACCGATGAAGACGCCAATAAAGATCTCGATTTCATGGATGACCTGCTCGGCATAGCTGGCGAAGTGATGCGCCGTCATGTCGGAGTTGAGGCCAATCAGAACGGCGGCCAGACCGACGAAGCTGTGCAGCAGGGCCACCAGCTCGGGCATGCCCGTCATTTCGACGCGCTGGGCGACCAGAGCACCGATCACGGCGGCAATGGCAACGGCGACCACCAGAATGATCGGGTTGGCAGCGAGAACCGAGCCAACCGAAGCATCATGGGGATCAATCGGGCCGAACACGGTGGCCAGAACGGCAATCGCCATACCGACGATACCAAACCAGACGCCGCGTTTGGCGCTTTCCTGGTCCTTCAGACCACCCAGCGAGAGGATGAAGAGGACAGCAGCCGCGATATAGGCGGCGGTTTGTAGTTCAGGTGTCATAATAACCTCCGCCTATCAGGACTTCTGGAACATTTGCAGCATGCGCCGCGTGACCATGAAACCACCGACGATGTTGATCGAGGCGATCAGGATGGAGATCGCTGCGAGCAGCAGGACGATCCAGCTTGACGAACCGATCTGCAACAGGGCGCCCACGACGATGATACCCGAGATAGCGTTGGTCACAGCCATCAGCGGCGTGTGCAGCGAGTGGCTGACACCCCAGATGACCTGGAAGCCGACGAACACAGCCAGCACGAACACGATGAAGTGGCCCATGAAGGCGGCCGGAGCATAAAGGCCGATGAGACCCATCAAGGCAGCACCGATGACAAGCAGAGTGATCTGCTGACGACCGGCCTTGCGGGCAGCGGCGGCTTCGAGTTCCTTTTTCTCTTCTGGGGTGAGTTCCTTGGTCTCTTTCTTCGGCTGGGCGGCAATCGCCTGAATTTTCGGAGGCGGAGGTGGGAAGGTGATCTCTCCCTCGAAAGTGACGGTGGCACCACGGATCACATCATCTTCCATGTTGTGATTTACCTGGCCATCCTTTTCGGGGGTGAGGTCCGTCATCATGTGGCGGATGTTGGTAGAATAAAGCTCGGAAGACTGGGCCGCCATGCGGCTCGGGAAGTCGGTGTAGCCAACGATGGTCACGCCATTGTCGGTTACGACTTTCTCGTCCTTGACGGTGCCTTCAACGTTGCCGCCACGTTCGGCAGCAAGGTCGATGATCACGGAGCCGGGCTTCATCTTGGCGACCATATCCGCAAGCCAGAGCTTGGGAGCTGGCCGGTTGGGAATGAGCGCGGTGGTGATCACGATGTCCATTTCGCCAGCGATTTCGCGGAACTTGGCGAGCTGGGCGTTGCGGAATTCTTCGGACTGCACGGACGCATACCCGCCGGTTGACGCGCCGTCTGCCTGTTCTTCCTCAAAGTCAAGATAGACAAATTCAGCACCCATCGACTCGACCTGCTCGGCCACCTCTGGGCGAACGTCGAATGCGTAGGTCACGGCACCCAGCGCCACAGAGGTCCCGATTGCAGCGAGACCGGCGACACCAGCACCCACAATCAGCACCTTGGCTGGCGGAACCTTGCCCGCTGCGGTGATCTGACCGGTAAAGAAGCGACCGAAGTTGTTACCCGCTTCGATGACAGCGCGATATCCTGCGATGTTGGCCATGGACGACAGGGCGTCCATCTTCTGCGCACGGGAAATACGCGGCACCATTTCCATCGCAATAACGTTTGCGCCTGCGGTCTTGGCGGCTTCCATGCCTTCTTCGTTGCCAGCAGGATTGAAGAACGAGATCAAGGTCTTGCCTTTGGCAAGATACTTCAGTTCTCCCGGCTCCGGCTGGCGAACCTTGGCAACAATGTCAGCTGATTCCCAGAGGGCATCAGCACTCGCGACGATTTCAACGCCGGCCTCCACATAGGCTTGATCCGAAAAACCGGCTTTTTCACCCGCACCGGTTTCGAGGACACAGTCATAGCCCAATTTCTGGAGCATCAATGCAGAGGACGGCGTCATCGCAACGCGATTCTCCCCCACAAATTGCTCTTTAGGTGTACCTATCTTCACGACAGACTCCCTTCTCACACATGGTTTGATGCGCCAAAAAATTGGCGCAGCATTTTTCCTCCGTCTTTATAGTGCAGACGTAAGACGAATTGCCAAGCCTATGTTGTGGATCAAGTGCTTTTTGTTGGCAAAGAAAGACAACAATCACCTGAAAAAGCATAGCCTTTCGGCTAGGCGCGGCATTTTGTGTTTGTAGAAATACGGCGAAAAGCTGCTCGGGGGTTACCACTTTTCCCTAGTTATCAACGGGTGATTTTTCAGCGCCAGAATTAAATCGCCCCTTTGGGGAGAATCGACACCCGGCAATCGCCTGTCCGGTTCAATCAAAAACCTTTGAGACTGGCAAAACGGGTTGAGGCAATGGCTGCACGCCTTCCCATCGCAATCGATTGAAACTAGAGAAATATGCGGATGGCAGCGCCAACCGACCTACGGATGAGCTGTCCGAAGTTCGGGCGCCTGAACAGCGTCAAAGTCAGTCCGCGTAGTGGATGGTGGTTGCTCTGGCGCGGTTGAGAATGACCCGGATGGGGGCCTCTTCGACGAGGCCGATCTTCTGTGCCTCCCTCAGGGCCTTCTTCTTGTCCTCGCCGAACAGCAGGATGTGGGCCTTGCGTGCCCGCTCGAGCACGGGAGCGGTGAGTGTCAACCGTGCTTCGGGAAGGGTCGGCTCATACATCACCATGATGTGTGGTGCCCAGAGGCCCACCGCCTCCTCGATATTGTCCGCGCCGGGGAACAGAGAGGCGGTGTGCATGTCCACGCCCATGCCCAGAATGCAGACGTCAATCGGCAGAATCTCTTCGAGGTCCATCGCGATGATGGGCAGGGCATCTTCTGCCCGCTCGACTTCCCGATAATAGGGAAAGAAGCACGCATCCTCGGCCTTGTTCTGCAACAGCAGTTCCTTGACGACGCGCGCATTGGACCGGTCGGACCGTTCCGGCACGAAGCGTTCGTCAGTCAGGATGACCGAGACACAGTCCCAGTCGACCGTCTGCTGGCTGAGTTCGCTGAGAAAGGCTCTTGGGGTTTCACCCCCGGGCACGGCAAGCGTCGCACGTCCCCGTTTCTTGATCGCATTGTTCAGCTCGGAGGCAACCTGCTCCGCCAGACCTGCGGCCATGCTGCCGCGATCGGGATACACTCGGGTTTCGCTCACATCAGTCTCCTGCTTGTCGAATGTGCAATCGGGCGGAATTCGATGGCCAGAGAGGACGGCCTTTGCCCTTGGGCGGCCAAATCACATTGGGAGGGGACGATTCGGCGACCAATTCCCCATGGTCATAGGGATCGGATGTTGCAGTTTTATGATGTTTCTAAAGTGACCGGCACGGGCCAGACATGGCAAAACAGGCGAGATGCAACTCAGTGCTCCCCGCCTGTCTGGTGTTGTCAAACGCTTGAGATCGAATGGGCGCGCGCCTATTCCATGCTCGGGTCATAGGTCATCGCATTGATGGCACCCTGAAGACCGAAGTTGTTGTTCCGATAAAGATAAATCGGAATGTTCACACGGAATTTGGTGTGGCGCCCACCCTGATTGAAGGCCTTGAGGAACGCCGGACGCTGGAAGATCCACTCGTTCTTGAGCAGCACGCCACCGGTGAGGAACACGCCTCCGTAGGCCGAGATATAGAGCGCGAGATCGCCTGCGACAGCGCCCAGATGGTGGCAGAAGATGTCGACGGCTCGGACTGCGAGATCATTGCCCTCGTTGCGTGCCACATCGAAGATGTCACGCGCCGACATGTTGCTCGGCTGCTGGCCATCAAGTAGCTCAAGCGCTTTCATCAGATAGGGCATACCGGTGCCGGAGACGATGGCTTCGGCCTCCAGAGACAGGCAGGTGCCCGTGTCCATCTGGGTTTCGGGCCAAAGCTCGGCGAGCTTCTGGAAGATCGGCACCTCCTCCATGGTGTGAGGCGCAACCCGCACGTGACCACCCTCACCCTGCAACACCTCAGGCTGTTCGGCTGCCCAGGCCAGTGTCCCGACGCCGAGCCCCGTTCCCGGACCGATGATCAGGCGCGGCGGGGTCGGCAGGGGCGGTTGTTGCAACGGGGCTGGCAGCGCACCCTGAACCAGAGTGAGATCGTCCGGCTCGGCCGTCACGAGTGACCAGGCTGCGGCTTCGAAATCATTGAGGATCCGCGCCTTTCTGGCCCCTGCTGCAACGATCAAGTCGGTCTCGGAAAAGCCCTGTTGGGCGTTGGTGAGGGTTACATAGCCATTCTGGATGACACCGGCGGCAGCGACTTCGACAAAGCGCGGCGAGGATCCGACCTTGGCAACAAAGGTTCGAATAGCCTCAGTCAAATGGAGTTCACCGGCCGTGTCGAACGTGTGCTGTTCCTTGATTCCACCGTCTTTTGCCACCGCCAGACGCATGTTTGTCCCGCCAACATCGGCGATCAGATCCCACTCCATCATGCTTTCCCTGTTTCCTGCCTGTTGTTTCTCGTGCTTTGGCCTTGAAGCGTTTACCTCTATCCTGCCCTGCCTCAGAGGCGGGGTCGAGTGCCTATTCAACAATTTTCGAATATGTTGGTCGGCACCAGAGGAGACCATACTCTTATTCTGCTGGCGGCAACCTACATCAGGGCGCGACTATTTTCATCTTGAAAATTAAATAGCCACTCTGATTGGCTTTCCGCCCTACCAAAGCGCTTTGAATTCACTGTTTAAGCAGTTCCCTCCGCATTTTCCATACGTCTTTTCACAGCGCTTCAGGTCATCGCTGGGGACAACGTCCTTTCCAGTGGCCATCGTGAGCCATCATGCCTGCATGGTGCCATATTGCCGACGGCTCAACCCCATGCTAATCGACGGGTTTTGAGGCCCCGTTGGACTGATGATGAGCGAGAGACTGGCATGATGCGTGACCTGTTTGTCTATGGCACCCTGCGACGGGAAACCGGGAGCCAGATGCATGACTATCTAGCGGCCAATTCGACCCATCTGGGGGAAGCCCTGTTTCAGGGCCAGCTCTATCGCATCGAACATTTCCCCGGCGTCGTCCCGTCGTCGGATCCCTCTCATCAGGTTGTTGGTGATGTGTTCCGGCTCAATGACCCTACAGAGATGCTTGATCGGCTTGATGCCTATGAGCAGATCGGCAACGGCTTTTCCGAACCCTATGAGTTCGAACGCTGCGAAGCTGTGGTGGCCTTGCGCAATGGCACGAGGCTTCCAGTCTGGATCTATCTCTATCGTTGGGATGTCGAGGGGACAGAACAGATCCTCAGCGGCGATTTTTTCAGCGACTGATGTGCTCGGGAAAGCCGCCAAACCAAAACAGCCCCACCAGATTTTCGGGCGGGGCTGCGATCAATGTGGCTGCTAGAGACCAGTGTCTCAGGACGCGCGAGACAGAAGAGCGTTCGGGCGCGCTTTGGCGATGGCCTGGGTCAGGAAGCCTGCAACAGCTGCCTTCACGATATCTCCGGGCACATAGACCATTGAGGCCGTGGTTGCCTCGACCAGACCAAGTTTGGTGTTGATCGTCAGGCCGACGACGCCAAACAGATAGAGCACGACAATTCCACCCAGAAAGGCCGCGACCGAGGCGACCAAAAACAGGTTACCCGTACGCCATTTCTCGACGATCAGGCCGGAAACATAAGACGCGAAGGGCCAACCAAGCAGGAAGCCGACCGTCGGGCCTTGCAGCAGCCCCAGACCGCCACGTCCCCCAGCCAGCAGCGGCAGGCCCATGAGAACGATTACGACCAAAAGCAAAGAGGCAAGAGCACCGCGCCGAGCGCCAAGGATCGTCCCGGCGAGCATGACGCCGAGGGTCTGGGCGGTGATCGGCACGCCCGTTGGCGTCGGGATTGGCGGCAACAACCCAAGGGCAGCAATCAGGGCTGCAAACAAAGCGATATAGGCAATTTGACGTTCCATGGGATGGTCCCTTCAGCGTTCAGTCAGTGTGTTGGTCCATTGGGTGCCTGAGTACCCTGAGGTGCGGAAGAACCGGCAAGTCCTCCCCGGGCGCGAAGCGCGTCTGCCACCCTGTCAGCGTCATCAAGGGCCCCGAGAGCAAGGGGAACAATGACGCGAGGGCTTGAACCACGGGCTCTGCGAGCCCGCCAAGCTTCGTTGAGAAGACCGGCCTTCTGCAGGAAGACCGGAGTAAAGCGGATGACAAGGCCCATTGCCAGCCCCAGAGCGCGAGGCGGCAGGCCAAAGCGATAAAATGGGCGACTGAGCCAGTCAACGACGGCCATCATGTCGTCGAGGCGCGAACTCATTGTCACGAGATTCGCCAGCCCGACCATGGCAAAGATCTTCAGGCAGATGGCAAAGCCGTCCTCTGCCCGGTCTGTGAGGACATGATAGAGAAAGATCAACCCGAGCAGCCAAAAGAGTGGCCGCAGGTATTTGAGGCCCAGACGGGCAAAGCTGGTCCCTGCGGAGAGGTAGAGCGCTGCGACAAGCGCAGCAAGAATGCAGGAAACCCACCAGCTGTTGACGGGCATCATAAGGAGCGTGATGATCGCCAGCAGCCCGAGTTTGAGCGGAACCGAAATACCGTGCAGCCAGGTCTTTTCATTGACCGTGAGCGACAGCATCAGGCACCCTCCCCGTCAGCCAGACCCTCGATTCTCTCCGATCCGGCAAAGACATGCTCCGGCAGCTGGTCATCGAATTCGACCAGTGCATCCATCGCCTCCAGATAGGCGGGCAGCACTGCGTCCGGGGTTCCGTCCGCCACGATGCGTCCCTGCTCCAGCCAGAGAACCCGATCAAATCCGGCCAAGTGTTCAATATCGTGCGTCACCATCAACAATTGCTGTTCCAGCCCATCGAGCCAGCGGAACAGGCGGCGGGTGGTGGGCAGGTCAAGGCCAGCAAAAGGCTCGTCGAGCAGGATCACCCCCGGTTCCATGGCTAGAACCGACATGAGGCAGACCAGATGGCGCTGCCCTTGCGACAAGGTGTAGGTGCCTCGTTCGGCCCAGTCGGCACGGCCAAAGCGCTCGAGGAATTCCCGCGCCTTGAGGCGTGCCTGTTTCTTGTCGCCAAGGAGGCTTTCGAGCCCGAAGGCGACTTCCTCTTCCACCGTAGGGAAGATGATCTGGTGGTCGGGGTTCTGAAAAATCAACCCGATGGTGCGGATGGCTGCGGCCCGATCCTCATACACATTGACCCCGTTGACGAGGATTTCGCCCGCATCCGGCTTCACCAGCCCGCAGATGAGGCGCGACAGGGTCGACTTGCCCGATCCATTGCGGCCGATGAGGCCGATGCGCCGCTCGGTGAGATGCACGCTGAAATCCTTGAAGAAAGGCTTCGCATCGATCTTGTGTGACAGGTTCGCCAGTCTCACGCCACGATTGTGGTCGCGGCTCTCTTCATTGTCTTGAGAACCGGCAGAGGCACCTTTTGGGGTATCAATCATATGAGAAGAATAGGACAGCGACAGTCTCGCTCCAACCGGTTTCGAACTTACCCTAAGGCAAGGGACAAATATGGCTTCGGTCATAGCCAACTTTTGTCGTAAAGACCAGTGTAGCGATTGGCTCTTTAGGCGAGATATGTGGAGAAACAAATCGTTTCACCAACGGAAAAGGCAACAAAGCAAAGCTTTACCGCAAGAAAAGATGACGAAAGCGAGGGGACTTCGCTTTCGTCCAAGCGTTAGGTCAGATGTCTTCTTCTTTCGCCCATTCCCAAGGTCTTGTGTATTCCCCCAGAACATGCATGAGCTTGTCCTCATCAAGGGCTTTTGTGCGCTTGATCTGGGCGACAAGGCCTCGCTTCTTGTCTTCGATGACCCTGACGACGCGCGTATCGAGCCCGTTCTTTTCCAGAACCTCGTCGTAGATTCTGGTGATGGCGAGCTTGCGCAAATCTGGCTTGAAAACCTTACCGACAGCAGTCTTGGGCAATTCGGGCAGAACCTCCACATGCTTCGGGATCGCCGCCCGTTCATGGATGTGATGGCTCGCATAGGACATGAGCTCGTCCTGATCCACACGGGCGCCATCAATCAGCTCGACATAGGCGCAAGGGATCTCTCCTGAGTGTGCATCGGGCTGACCGATTGCACCGACGAAGGCGACGGACGGATGGCCCGCCAGTGCTTCCTCGATTTCGGCCGGATCGATATTATGCCCGCCGCGGATGATCAAATCCTTGGCGCGGCCCGTGATCCAGAGATAGCCATCCTTGTCGATGCGTCCGAGGTCACCGGTGCGCAGATAGATATCGTGGTGGAACAGATTGTGGTTCTTGTCGGCCTCGGTGTAAGTCGACCCAGCAAAGACGCCGGGATTATCGACGCAGATTTCCCCCACAACATCGGTCGCACATTCCACCGGGCCGTCCTTGGTATGCTCGAGGATCTTGACGTCCGTATAGGGGAAAGGAAGCCCCACGGAGCCGATCTTCTTGGGGCCATCAACAGGGTTGCAGGAAACAAGGCAGGTCGCTTCAGTGAGCCCATATCCCTCGATCAGCATGATGCCCGTTGCATCCTCAAACCGCCGGTACAGCTCAAGTGGGAGCGGTGCCGACCCGGAGAAGGCCTGCTTGATCGTTGAGACATCGGCGTCGACCGGGCGCTGCATCAGCACCGAAATGGCGGTTGGCACAGCAATGATGAAGGTGATTTTCCAGCGCTCGCACAGCTTCCAGAAATTGTCCATCACGCCGTCGCCGCGATAGCCCTTGGGAGTCGGCATGACCACATGGGCACCGGAGCAGAGCATGGACATCATGATGACGTGACAGGCAAAGACGTGGAACAAAGGCAGCGGACACATGATGTTGTCCTCGGCCTGAAACAACAGGTTGCTGCCGAGCCAGCCATTGTAGATCATGCCCGAATAGGTGTGCTGGGCAACCTTCGGCATCCCAGTCGTGCCGCCGGTATGGAAGAAGGCTGCGATACGATCCTCTTTGCTGTCAGAAAAGATCAGGTCCTCGGAACGCTGTTTCTCGAGTTCCCTGTTGAAATTGAGCACATCGGCATGATGGGTTCTGGCGCCCGGATTGCCGGGGCGAACCAACGGAACAATCCATTTCTTGATGCCATCCACATAACGCAGCAGGTCGACCTCTAGAACCGTATGCACCCGTGGGGCATGCTTGACGGCCTCGGCAACTTTCTCGGCCACATCGCTTTTGGGGAAGGCCCTCAGGGTCACGACCACGCGCGCTTCGGTTTCGCGCAGGATCGCCGCGATCTGTTCGGTCTCAAGGAGCGGATTGATGGGATTGACGATGCCGGCAATCATGCCACCGAACATGGTAATGAGGGCTTCGCAGCAATTGGGAAGGATGTAGGCGACCACATCCCGCTCGCCGATGCCAAGGCTTCGGAACAGGTTGGCGGCCTGAATGACTTCGGCACGGAACTCGCGCCAATTATAGGTCACAGCACTGTCAGACACGCCAGACAGCAGTTGAAAGGTCATGGCGTTGTTGTCCGGGAACCGGTCTGCGGTGCGTTTCAGCTGCTCGAAGATCGTCTTCGGTATGTCCCGTTTTTCATACTGGATCTCGTTTTCAATCGCACGGCAGCTTGCCTGCGTTGCAAATTTCAGCATCAATTCCTCCCAGTTGATACCCGATGCTGCTGTTCCTGCTCAGTCTCTTTTGATGTCTTGATCGGACTTTGCGAACAGTCAGGGTATCATCATCCTCGCATCCACTATAATCAATCACGTTACGTAAGATGGAGACGGACTTTAGTATTAAACAAACAGTTGTTTGTTTATAAATACTCTGTGGCGCTTAAGCGTCTATTTTTTATCCGCTTTTTTAACTTACTCCGCTTCCTTCCGTCAGGTCAATCGAAAGGTTTAATGGTAGTTTTCACTAGGCCATTACCCTTTACATATCCTCCCCCGGGGGATATGAGTCAAATTTACAGGGTTCCAACATGGGAGAACCACCCGGTGCCATATGCGGACAACAACGACACAGCATCCGAACAGCCCGCGCATTTGCACGAGAGCCATCCTGCCATAACAAAAAGGCTGAAACGTGCAGCCGGGCATCTTGGCCATGTGATCGAGATGATCGAGGGGCACAAGGGCTGCACCGACATCGCCCAACAGCTCCATGCCGTGGAGAAGGCAATTGCCAACGCCAAGCGGGCACTCATTCAGGATCACATCGACCATTGTCTCGAAGGCAGCCTGAATGAAGACGAAGGCACCAGAGCCAAGGTGCTTGAGGATTTCAAGATCATCGCAAAGTATCTGTGAGGGCACCATGCTCGCCATTCTTCGCAATCGCAGTTTCCGTCATTTGTTCATCGCTCAGGTCGTTGCATTGCTCGGCACCGGCCTGTCGACCGTAGCCCTAGGCCTTCTCGCGTTCGATCTTTCGGGCGAAAGAGCCAGCATGGTTCTGGGCACGGTCTTTGCCCTGAAAATGGTCGCTTATGTGGGCATTGCTCCCATCGCCGGAGCCTTTGCGAGCCAAGTCCCACGGCGCAGGATGCTCGTGGCGCTCGATTGCGTGCGGGCTTTGGTTGCCTGCTGTCTGCCGTTCGTCGATGCGGCTTGGGAGATTTTCGCCCTGATCTTCATCATGCAGGCAGCCTCGGCGGCCTTCACGCCAACCTTTCAGGCCACCCTTCCCGATATCCTGCCTGACGAGAAGGACTATACGCGCGGTCTTTCCCTCTCCCGCCTTGCCTATGACCTTGAAAACCTGATCACGCCCAGTCTGGCCGCAGTCGTTCTGCTCTTTGCCAGCTATCACGCGCTGTTTCTGGGCACAGCGCTCGGCTTCATCGGTTCGGGATTGCTGATCCTGACGGTTATCCTGCCGACTCCGGTGGCGGATGAAGCCCGCCGTTCGGTCTATGAACGAACAACACGCGGCATCCGGTTCTATCTGGCAACACCGCGTCTTCGTGGGTTGCTGGCGCTTAATCTGGTGGTTGCGGCTGGCGCTTCGATGGTTCTCGTCAACACGGTGGTGCTGGTGCAATCAACGCTCGGTCTTGATGAGGTCCATGTCGCCTATGCCCTCGGATCCTACGGTGCCGGGTCAATGGTGACGGCGCTGAGCCTGCCTCGCCTGCTAGAGCGATACAAGGATCGGTCGGTGATGATGGCAGGGGCGGCCCTGATGGTCCTTATCGTTCTGGCGTTGATCGCCATCGACAAGATTGGCGCCTTCAGCTGGCTTGCCTTGCTGATCTGCTGGCTGGTCCTGGGCTGCGGCTATTCCGCGGTACTCACCCCGTCAGGACGTCTGCTGCAGCGGTCTTCCCATCAGGCGGACAGACCGGCGATTTATGCGGCGCAATTCGCGCTTTCCCATGCCTGCTGGCTTCTGTGCTATCCACTTTCGGGCTATTTGCAGACAGCCTTCGGCATGCAGGTGACGCTCATCGTGCTGGCCGCCTTGGGGATCATCGGGCTGGTGCTCGCCTTTCGCTATTGGCCAGCCGGAGGGCGTCAGGATCTCTATCACGTACACGGCGACTTGCCTAAGGACCATCCGCATCTGAAGGACAGCAAGTCCGACGTCCGGAAGGGCCACAGTCACGTCTATATCATCGACGACACGCACACCACGTGGCCGAGAGACTGAGCGACGGGTCAAAAACAAAGGCGATGCAGAGATCTGCACCGCCTCTCAATCGTCCCCGTGGCTGGGGTGACTATTGCGCGAGCCCAAGCGCTTCCAGTCTCTTGACGGTCTGTGGCAACAGGGTCTGACGATCACGTACTTCGAGGATAAGGCGCGGAGCGGCCGGGATCTCGGCGAGGGACTTGAAGACAGCCCCCCACGGAATATTGCCTTCACCCGGGTGCCAGTGGCGGTCGGCATAGCCGTCAGCGTCCTGCAGGTGGACATGGCCAAGCAGACTGCCCGCAACCGTCACGAAATCAGGCACCGGCGGCGCGTTGAACATGCCGTGGGACATGTGGGCATGGCCGGTGTCGATGGAGACCTGAAACATCGGGCTGTTGAATTCTTCAACCAGATCATTGCGCAGGGTCGGATCGGTATCCTCGATATTCTCGAGCATCAGACAGCAACCGATCTCCTCGGCCCGCTGAACCACCGGAGCCAGCGTGTCGGCGGCAGCTTCGAACAGCCCCGGGCGCATGAAGCTGAAATTGACGAAATTGAGCGACTGCCAGGCGGTGAAGGGACTATGGATGACCATGTGGGTCGCACCGAGGCGCTCGCACTTGTTGAGCGCATCGAGCAGGCGCACGGTGACCACATTCTGCACCAGCTTGTCCTTGGCAGCGAGATTGAGACCAAAGAAGGGGCCGTGAATGCCATGAAGACCGCTGAAGCCATCGAGCAGCTTTCCGTAGGCTTCAATCAGGTCATCCTGATCGTCGTCCAGCACATCGACGGCGCTGAAATCCTGCAACTCCAGTGTCCGGTTCTTCTCAAAGATCCAGTCCTTGAGGATGACGACATCATCATAACCGAGGGCTGCGCCCAAGACAGGCAGGGAGGACATATGGCTTTCCTTTGATTACCGGAGCAGGGGCTCCGTGAAAATTGGCGGGTACGCTACTTTATTCCAGCGCGCATGAAACTTTGAACAAATTGTCGCTGAAACAGCAAGAAGCCGATGAGCAGCGGTGCAGAAGTCATAAGGGTCGCCGCATTGATCACCGACCATTCCACGCCGGACTCGGTCATCGAGAAGACCGACAGGCCGACCGTCAACGGGCGCGTTTCCACCGAGTTTGTCACAATCAGTGGCCAGAGGAAGTCATTCCAATGGGCTGATACCGACACCAGACCGAAAGCAAGATAGGTTGGTTTGGCGAGCGGGATATAGACCCGCCAGAGGGTGCCGATCAACCCCTCCCCTTCGATTCGGGCTGCGTCATCGAGCTCCTTGGGGATGGTCATGAAGGTCTGGCGCAGCAGGAATATGCAGAAGCCGGAGGCAAAATAGGGTAAGCCGATTGCGAGGATCGTGTCGACCAGCCCCAGAATGCGCATGGTCTCGTAGTTCTTGACCAAGAGGATGTCCGGCGTGACCATGAGCTGCAACAGCACCAGCGTGAAAAGCACATTCTTCAGCGGAAAGGTCAGTCGCGCAAAGGCATAGGCAGCCAGCGTGCTGAGCACCAGCTGAGCAGCAAGGGTCATGGTCACGAGGATGACCGTATTGAGGAAGTAGCGCGCAAAGGGCGCCTGCGCCCATGCCTTGGGGAAATTCTCTAAGGTAAGCGGAGCGGTCAGCGTGAAATGCGTCTCATAGGCCGCCGGGTGGAAGGCGGTCCAGACCGCGTAGAGGAGTGGCAGAACCCAAAGCAGGGCCAACGTCCATGCACCGAGGGTCAACAGGCCCTTGTCCAGCCGGGCCACGAAGCTGTTTTCATTCACGCTCATCTGTAATGCACCTTGCGATCGAGCCAGAAGAACTGTCCGATTGCCAGAAGGGACAGAATGAGAAGAATGACCACCGTCATGGCGCTCGCCGCAGCAGTGTCCCAATATTCGAACGCGACTTCATAGATGTGGTAGAGCAGCAGCCGCGAGGCATTGCTGGGGCCGCCGAGGGTCATGATGAAGATATGGTCGATGAGGCGCACCGAGTTGATGATGGCATTGACCAGAATGAACAGGGTCGTCGGCATGATCAGCGGCAGGGTGACACGGCGGAAGAAGGTCCAGCGCCCGGCGCCCTCAAGGCTTGCCGCCTCGCGCAGCTGCTCGGGGATGGTCTGCAGCGCGGCGAGATAGAAGATCATGAAGAAGCCCGCGTTTTTCCAGACGGCAACCACGATCACCGTATAGAGCACGGTTTGGGGCGTGCCGATCCAGTTCTGGGCGGGCAGATCAAACAGCGAGCGGATCTGGTCGATGAGGCCGAAGCTTGGCGTGTAAAAGAAGAGCCAGATGTTGCCAACTGCGATCATCGGCAGAACGGTCGGCGTGAAATAGGCCATGCGCAGGAAGCCGAGGCCACGCATCCTGTTGTGAACGAACAGTGCCATCACCAGAGCGATGATGATTGAAACGGGAATGGTGATAGCCGCGTAGATGAGGTTGTTCCAGCAGGCGCGCAGAAAAACCTCGTCCTCAAGCAGATAGGCGTAATTGTCGATACCGACGAAATGCGCGGGACGACGACCGTGGGGTGTCGAGAAGAAGCTGCTGACGAGCGTTTCCACTGCGGGGATATGGGTGAATCCCATCAGGAACACCATCGCCGGCAACAGAAGCAGCAGAGCATATATCCAGTCGCGTCTCATCCTCTTGCCTCTCTCACACATCCCTCTTTGGGGCCGTTCGGCAGCAAACAAAAAAGGGAGGAGCATCTCAGCCCCTCAAGGCTTATGGAGATGCGAGGGAGCCATGCCCCCTCGCCTTGGTATGTGTTTCGAGAGCCTTAGCCCTCTCCTCTGATCGACAGATCAGCGGTATTTCTTGAGGATGCGGTCGGCCTGTGCCTGTGCTTCCTTCAGCGCTTCCTCAGGAGTTTTCTCGCCAGCGATTGCAGCGTGGATGGCATCGTTGAGGAAGTTGGTGATGCGCTGGTTGTCGTAGGTGGAGAGCTCGGCAACGGCATATTCGAGCTGATCACGAGCGACCAGAGCCTGTGGCACGTCCTTGACATATTCCTTCATCGCTTCGGTTTCCCAAGCGGCCGGGCTTGGAGCGACATAGCCGGTGGCGATGGACCATTTCGCGGCCTGTTCCGGAGCGGACATCCATTTCACGAAATCGACAGCGGCTTTTTTCTGCTCTTCGGAGGCATCCTTGAAGAGAACGAAGTTGCCACCACCGGTCGGAGCGCCAAAGCGTTCTTTCTTGGGCAGGAAGGCAACGCCGAAGTCGAAGGTGGCGTTGGTGCGGATGTTGGTCAGGTTGCCGGTCGTGGTCCAGACCATGGCAGCTTCACGCTCGAAGAAGGCTTTCGGCGTTGCGGCCCATGCGGTGATGCCCTCTTCCATGATCTTGTGTTTCTGCTGCATGTCGACGATGAACTGCAGGGCTTCGACCACTTTGGGATCGTCAAAGTTGGTTTCGTTGCCGTCCTGATTGGCAAGGATGGCACCCGCCGGGGTGGAGAGACCCTGGAACAGCCAGTAAGGGAAGCCATCAAGCGGGATACGCAGGCCCCACTGGGTGACGTTGCCGCTGTCGTCTTTCTTGGTCAGCTTCTGGCCGATTTCAACCAGTTCGTCCCAGCTTGCCGGAGCATGTTCCGGATCGAGACCGGCTTCCTTGAAAATTTCCTTGTTCCAGTACATGACGGGCGTCGAGCGCTGGAAAGGAATGCCCCATGTCTTGCCGCCAGTCTGGCTGTTGAGCATGAAGGCAGGATAGAAGGAGCCGAACCATTCCTTGGCTTCGTCTTCGGAGACGAAATCATCGAACGGCTCGATCAGATCCTGATCGATCAAGGTGAACATGTCGGTGGAGAGCAGAACGCTGAGCTGAGGAGCCTTGCCACCGCGAGCGGCGGTCATGGCCTTGGTCAGAGCGTCGGTGTAGGAACCGGCATAGATGGCATCGATGGTTACATCGTCATGCTCTTTGACATATTGATCGGTCAGTTCCTGAATGGTGTCGGCAGCCTTGCCACCAACGGAAACCGGGAAGTAGAACTGCAGATCAACAGCAAATGCAGGAAGAGACGTTGCGGCCAGCAGAGCAGCAGCAAGGGCAGATTTCATGAAATGGGAAGCCATGGGTTTGGACCTTTTAATCTGTCGTCAATGAAGATGAAACTTGCTTTTGATCAAGGCTTCAGCGCCTCAATCATTGTCGTGGACTTGACTAGGCGAGCCCCTGATGCCTTGTCGAAAAAGGCCAGTTCCTCAGGGGCAAAGGAAAGACAGACCGGCATGCCGGGGGCATAGGAGGAGCGCCCCGAAGCACGCACGGTGATCATTTGTCCTGCGAGATCACAGCCGAGCATGGTGTCGGCTCCCAAATACTCGACGGAGGCAATGGTGGCATCGACCCAGCCATCCTCGGACGGCTGGATGGCTTCGGGTCGCAATCCGACCAGAACATCCCGTGCCTGCGAGCTGTTCGAGCATCGCGCCTCGCTCACCGAAGGCGCCAGCGTCAAACAGGCTCATGGGAGGCGTGCCGATGAAGCGGGCGGCAAAAGTGGTGCGTGGCGTTTCATAAAGGGCGCGGGGCGCATCGACCTGCTCCACCTTGCCGTCCTTGAGCAACACCACCTGATCGGCCATGGTGATGGCCTCGGCCTGATCATGGGTGACATAGACCATGGTGAAGCCGAGCTTCTGCTGCAGCGCTCTGAGCTCTAGGCGCATCTCGTGGCGCAGCTTGGCGTCAAGGTTCGACAGCGGCTCGTCCATCAGGCAGATCGAGCGCTCTGCGATGACCGCACGGGCGAGCGCAACGCGCTGTTGTTGCCCACCGGACAATTCCGCCGGTTTGCGGTCGAGCAGATGCTGAAGGCCCATCAATTCGGCCACCGACAGCAGTTTTTCGGTTCGCTGGGCCTTTGGCTCGCGCCGGGTGCGCAATCCGAAGATGATATTCTCGGCAACATCGAGATGAGGAAACAGGGCATAGGACTGGAAGACCATGGAGAGGTCGCGCTTGTCCGGCGAGCGCCGCGTGACATCCTCGTCCCCGATCATGACCTTGCCTTCAGTGGCGACCTCGAGCCCGGCGATGATGCGCAGGAGGGTGGACTTGCCGCAGCCGGACGGCCCGAGCAATGCGGTGAAAGACCCCCGCCGGGATGGAGATAGTGACATCGTCGAGGGCGTGCACCTGATCCCAGGTTTTGGTTATGCCAAAAAGCTCGATGGAGCGCCCGTGATGGGCGGGATGCGCATTGATCATGCTTCCCCCTCTTCGTCCCTTTCGGGAGCGGCGATGATGAGACGGGTCTTGCCCAGTTTGTCGGTGAGTTTTTCCGGAACGGGTTTGTCGCAGAAGATCGTTGAGACATCAGACAGATGCCCGCCCCTGACATGGGCAGGTCGCCCGAACTTGGTGTGGTCCATGACGAGGAACGAAACCCGGCAGTTCTTGAGGATGGAGCGGCGACTGCCGACCTCGGCCTCCGAGAAGTCCAGAAGGCCACCGTCCTGCGTGACACCGGCCACGCCGAAAATGCCGAAATCGACCTCGAAGCGATCAAAGAAGGCCTCGACGTCCGAGCCGAGTATGTCCCGGTCGCCGGGGCGGATGGAGCCGCCCGCGATGGTCACCGACCAGTCGTGGCGCTCGCTCGCCTGCATGGCGACGTTGAGATTGTTGGTAAAGACCTTGAGGTTGGCCTTTTCCTGCAGGGCTTCAATGACCATTTCGGGCGTCGTACCGATGGACAGGGCAATCGAACTGCCATCCGGGATCTCGCGCGCCACTTCGCGGGCAATCTGGCGCTTGGCCTCGACATTCATGATACGCCGCTTGGCATAAAGCAGGTTG
>NZ_OY759853.1 GCF_963662805.1 uncultured Cohaesibacter sp. | reverse complement strand
AATGTGGCTGTTGTCGAAGACCTCAATGCGGTTGGGGGCAGAGGGGAGCTTGAAAACTTCCCCCACGCCTTCGAGCAGCCGGTTCTGGCTTGAGGTTTCGGCCAGACGGCGACCAAGGGCCTCGCGCGCATTGGCGTGGGCATGGTCGACAAGATCCTTCTTCTCTCCCCTTTGTGGCGTGAGGACCGCAACCTTGTGCTCCGACTTGCTCGACAGGGCCTCTGCGATGAGATCCTGCTCCTCAATGGTGTGGGACATCAGGATGAGCCGGGGGCAGGGCTTGTTGTCGTAGAACTGGGCAAGGAAAGCGCCGAGAACCTCTTCCTCGGTCTGGGTCTTGTCGGCCTTGGGGAAATAGGCACGGTTGCCCCAGTTCTGGCCGGTGCGGAAGAAGAAGACCTGAATGCAGGTCTGTCCGCCATCCTGATAGCAGGCGAAGACGTCGGCCTCTTCGGTGTTCTGGGGGTTGATACCCTGATGCGACTGGATATGGCTGAGCGCTGCCAGCCGGTCGCGATAGATGGCGGCGGTTTCGAAGTCGAGCTCTTCGGAGGCTTTCTGCATCCGCTCGGACATTTCCTTGCGGACGGTCTGGCTCTTGCCGGTCAGGAACTGATGGGCCTCGCGCACCAGATGGGCATAGCCCTCGGTGGAGATCTCGCCGGTACAGGGGGCGGCGCAACGCTTGATTTGATAGAGCAGGCAGGGGCGCGAGCGGCTCTCATAGACCGAGTCCGTACAGGTGCGCAAGAGGAAGGCCTTCTGCAGGGCGTTGATGGTGTTGTTGACCGCGCCTGCAGAGGCAAAGGGGCCATAGTATTTTGCCTTGCGCTTGCGAGCACCGCGATGCTTGGCAATCTGCGGGGCTTCGTGGTCTTCGCCAATGAGGATGTAGGGGAAGCTCTTGTCATCGCGCAGCAGCACGTTGAAGCGGGGCCGCAGGCGCTTGATGAGGTTGGCCTCGAGCAACAGGGCTTCGGTTTCCGTCGCCGTGGTGACGAATTCCATGCTGGCCGTCAGCTGGATCATCCTGATGATGCGGTTGGTCTGATTGCCGTGGCGGGCGTAGTTGGACACGCGCTTCTTGAGGTTCCGCGCCTTGCCGACATAGAGCACATCCCCGTTTGCGTTGAGCATGCGATAGACGCCGGGTGCATTGGGCAGGCGTCGGACGAAGTCGCCGATCACGTCAAAACCGGTCCGCACTTTCTGCGGGGTGCTGTCTTCCAAGGGATGTTCTGATTCTTCTGCCATGTCGGGAGAATAGCCGGTGGACGATAAGGCGCAAAGCCCTGATGTCTGGCTATCCAGCCTCAGTCACCGGACCAGCATTGGGCTAGAAATGGGTGTGGTTTCGATGCGCTTAGAAAAGCTGGGGAGCGTGGTTTGCACCGGACTTGAAGACGAAGGTGATATAGCAGCCATAGGCGAGCAACATGCCCACGCCGCGAATGCGCGTAATGGGCATGCGCAACAGCGCGATGGGGAGCATCAGAGCCGAGGTGGCCACCATGATCCAGAAATCGAAATCGATCATCTGTTCGGGGACCTGGATCGGAATGATCGTTGCCGTCACACCCATGATCCCGAGGATATTGAAAATGTTGGAGCCGACGACGTTGCCAATCGCGACTGCTGCCTGATTGCGGAGCGCGGCGACGAGTGTGGTCACAAGTTCGGGCAGAGACGTGCCAAGGGCGACTACGGTCAGGCCGATGGCGGCTTCGGAAACGCCCCAGCTTCGCGCGATATCTGTGGCGCCTTGAACGGCGAAATTGCCGCCAACGGGCAGGCCGATGATGCCGACGATGGTGAAGACCGCAGCGAGCCAGAGATTGGACGGAGCCTCTTCGAGCATTTCCTCATCGATGAGATCGTTCGGTTCGCTCTTCTGCTGGCGGGATGTCCAGACGGTCCAGCTGAGAAAGAAGCCAAGCAAAGCAAGGAAGATGATACCGGCCCTCAGGTCGAGCAGCCCGTCCCAAGACAGGGACATGAAAATGACCGACACCGCCATCATAAAGGCCGTGCTGGAGCGGACGCCGCTCTCGGTGCATTGGGTCACACGGATGAGGGCAGGCAGTCCCAGCACAAGCAGAATGTTGGTGATGTTTGAGCCGACGATGTTACCAAGGGCAATGCCAGACGCGCCTCTGAAGGCGGCATCAATGGAGATGATCAGTTCCGGAGCCGAGGTGCCGAAAGACACAATTGTCAGGCCGATTATGAGCGGGGGGATGCCAAGTCGCGTTGCAATTGCGATGGAACCACGAACGAGAAGGTCTCCCGCCACAAGCAGAAGGACAAGACCTCCAACGAGGTACAGATACATCATCATAGATCGGCTGGGGTCCGTACTGTTTCTTATGCGTTATTGTGTGTGTCGAACACTGAAAATACTGATTGAAATTTTTATATAGGCAGGCGCTTTTGCGTTTTAAACCCATTCAAGAGAGGGAATGCTGATTTTGGGAAAAAAAGTTTGAAATGAATGGCCGGTTCGGGAAGACAGGGAAAACTGTGAGACCAGTTGTTAGCGGCGCATCACACGCAATCACATGATGTTTTGCGCCGCATCCGGCAAGGGGCTCGAAGGACTGTCCCAGTTGTCTGTGGTCTAGCGAACAGACCGGCAGTAGGCACCGTGGATTTTCCACGGGTCACGACCGGAGACACAGGCCTCTACACCGTAGCCATAGCCTGCAAAGCCAGCTTGGGCTTCGATCAGATAGTAGATGGACTTGCGCCGACCGCGTTCGGTATAGCCAGTGGCCCGGCAGTAACGCTGGGAGAACATGCGCGGTCCATTCTCACGCAGTTTCGACTGGCGGACGCTGGCAATGCGTTCGACCGGGTCACCAGACTGCACCACGTTCCGTTCGGCGGTGGCGATGGTTCTGCTGACGCGGGAGAGAACACCTGCGTTGTCGCAATCAGGCAGCGCGGATGCCTGAGCAAAAGAGGTAAACATGCCTGCTGAAAGCATCACAGCGCTCGCAGCCAATAAATGCGGGAATTTCATGCTGACAGCCCCCAAATCATTATTAAATCGTTATGGGGGGAAACTTCACCTGAAGTTGCGTCGGGGTCAAGCCGGAAAACGCAGAAAGCTGTGTGTTGAGCGCGAGGTGTGACCGTTTGTTGCCTTTCGGACCCATTTAGTAGGTATTTGCCTCAGCGAACGGCCAGAATGCGCAGTTTGTTTCGGTTGTTGCATTGGCCGTGGAGTGCCGATGCGCTGCATCGTCTGGGCTCGCCCGCCTTGTCGAAACAGACGCGGACTTCGCTCAGCTTCTGGCGCTTGCAGGTGATGAAGAGACTGTCGTCGGGTAGGTCGGGGTTGGCCTCGTAAAAAGCGCTTTCGATCTCGGAGACTGTCAACAGCAAGGGGCGGGACAGCGCTTCGAGCCGTTCTGGTGTCTTGACCTGCTTGTATGACTTGACCGCAAGCCGGAAATAGTCGAGCGGTTTGAGTCCCGAACAGCTGCCGTGTCGCTTCCATTCATGATGGATGAGCGATCTGCTCGGCGAGTATTTCAGCATCTGGTCGACGAGATTGTCCGACGGCTTACGAAAGCTCGTGTCGCAAAAGTCCGGAAAGCCCTTTTCATACTGCGGCCAAAGTCCGTGGACGACAAAGCCGAAGATGCGCTCGGAGAAGCACTGCAGATGGTCGCGACCTTGTCTCGCTTCATCGGCACAATAGGTCGGCGACCAGGAGAGGGAGAGAATGTAATAGTCGAAATCACCAGCCTGCTGGGCCTCGGCGGTGCGCGGGGTCATCCAAAGACCGAGTGCGATCAAAGCAAGAAGAGTGAGCCGTGAGAGATTTTCCAGCGTGCGCATGGTGGTTCCTGATGCAAAGAGGGGCCGAATGCCAGCCTGTCCCCAAAGACTGGATCAGTCGGGCGGGCAGATCCACTCCAGATGCGAGCGTTGGGCTGTCTGGCCCAGCGTTTGCGCGAGGAACGGCAGCAACAGCTTCAGCTCGTCATGGAGGGTGAAGGGCGGGTTGATGATAAAGAGGCCTGTGCCATTGAGGCGTTTGGCGGTGTCGAGCTTGTGAATGACCAGCTCGGCTCGGAGGCTGTTGGCAATGCCCGCTTCCTTGAGCATTCCGGCAGCCTGATCCACTTCCCGACGTGCCTTGATGGGATACCAGAGGCAGTAGATGCCCGTTGACCAGCGTTTGTAGCCCTTGAGGAATTCGGCAACCAGCCGCTCATATTCGTTGGCTTGTTCGAACGGCGGGTCGATGAGCACAAGGCCGCGCCGCTCCTGAGGAGGAAGGTCTGAGCGCAGAGCGACCCAGCCATCATCTGCCCGAACATGCAGCCGTCGGTCTCGGCCGCAATTGACCTTCAGCTGCTCGACATCAACGGGATGTTTCTCGATGAAGAAGGCCCGGTCCTGAGCTCGGCTCAGACGGTCGATGATCTTGGGCGATCCCGGATAGCATTTTAGGCCGCCTTCAGGGTTCAGGTCCGTGACCAGATCGAGATAGGGCGCGCAGATGCCCGTCAGCCTGCCAAGAAGCCCCTTTTCCTTCTCGCCGAGAAGGCGGGCGATGCCATCCTGCCATTCGCCGGTCTTCTGGGCCTCGTCGCTCGACAGGTCATAAAGGCCGATCCCTGCGTGAGTGTCGAGGGCGAAGAAGGGTTTTTCCTTCTTGCCCAGATGGAGCAGGATGCGGGTGAGCACGATGTGCTTCAGGCAGTCGGCGAAATTGCCGGCGTGATAGATGTGACGGTAGTTCATGGCACCTTGATCAGCCTTGATGGTGGAGCGCTGCCTAGCGGCTCGGTGTGACAAGAGATCTTGTGATGCCGGGACGATGGCGCACCGAAGTTTGGCCGTGAGCGGGTATGGCCGAGGCACGGTCTCGTGTCAATCTCGAACCGCTCGAACCGTCTCAGTTCTTGTTTTTAGTCTCAGCTGGTTCGCCTTCGTCGGTGTTTTCGTCCGATGAGGGTTTGTCGGTGCCATTGACGAGGCCGGACGCTGCGCCTTTCTCCACCTCTTCAACGATCGGGTAGATGATCAGGTCCTTGCCGTCCTCATTCTCCTCGCAGTCGCCGGACAGGCCGATCTGGGCAATGTGAAAACGACCTGTCTGCCAGGCGAAGATGCTGAACTGACGGCAGCTGCTGGCAGCGCCCTTCTTGGGCACTTCCGAACGCAGCAGTTTGTTTTTTTCGTCCCATGTTGGGCTTTGCAGCTGACTGGTTGCATACCAGCCCAGTTTGGTATCGAGCTGTGGAAAGGCGAGCAGGTTGGCCCATTCGTCCCGGCCATCCTCGACCTGATAGAGCCGGAAGCTGTCACCAGACAGGCTGGAGGAGCAAATGAACCCATAAAGGGTCTGGACGCCGAGATCGATGATGATGGCCCGGTCCGAGAGCTCGTCGTCGTCAATGTCCGCCAGCCAACAGCCCATCGTTGCCCTGTGGTTGTCGATCAGGCGCTGGGGGATTTCCACGGCTTGCGCTTTGAGCGTGCTGAGAAAAAGGGCCAGAATGGCAAGCAGGGACAGACCTGCAATCAAGCCCGGTTTCGCGTTGTTCTGGTTGCTCGAGGCAATAGCCTTGGCCTTTTTCTTGTCCGTCTTTGATGGGTGGCGCATTGCCAACACTCCCGGATGATCCGTCTGGTCAGATGAGAATAGCTGACTCGTTCGGCTAAGGACAGTTCTGCTCCATGGACATTTTGGACGATTCTGTTGGAGACATCTTGAAGCGTCTGAAAATCGGCATAAGGGCAACAGTTCACCTGTAGCAGCGCGAACGAGGCTGTCTTCCATTTTCATTTGTTCCAAAGTGCGCTAAGCCAATCTGAGACTCAGGATCAGCGGTTTTACGTGATCCTTTTTTCCGGTTCCAGACAAGCAGGACGCCACAATGAAAGTTGCAATCATCCCCGTAACGCCCTTCCAGCAGAATTGCACGCTGATCTGGGACGAGGAAACCGGCAAGGGTGTCGTTGTCGATCCGGGCGGAGATGTGGAGCAGATCCTGAAGGTTCTCGAGCACGAAAAGATCGACGTTGAACGGATACTCATCACCCATGGTCATATCGACCATGTCGGCGGCGCGGCGGAATTGCGCGACGCTCTGGATGTGGAGGTTGAAGGACCGCATGAGGCGGACCGGATGCTGATGGAACGGGTGGCCGAGCAGGCGATCCAGTTCGGGGTGCCGTCTGCCAAGCCGTGTGAACCGGATCGCTGGCTGGTCGAAGGGGATACGGTTGATATCGCCGGGATGACCTTTGACGTGCTGCATTGCCCCGGTCATGCGCCCGGCCATGTGGTGTTTTATAATGAAGATGCCCGGTTTGCCATCATGGGGGATGTTCTCTTCAATGGCTCGATCGGCCGAACGGATCTGCCGGGTGGGGATCATGCGACTTTGCTCGCCTCGATCCGCGACAAGATCCTGCCGCTGGGCGACGATGTTGCCTTCATTTGCGGCCACGGGAATCATTCGACCATCGGTGAAGAGAAGCGCAACAATCCGTTTCTTCAAGATCTCTGATTGCGCTTTCTCGCTTTCACGAAGAATTGAATGGGTGCTTCATGGCTGGAATTGAATTTTCGCAGGAAGAAAAACAGCACCTCGCTGGAGTGATCAAAGACTATTTCGATCAGGAACTTGATCAGGAGCTTGGACGCTTTGAAGCTGAGTTTTTGCTGGATTATCTGATAAAACAGCTCGGACCGGTGTTCTACAACAAAGGACTGCTCGACGCCCGGGCATTACTTGACAAGCAGATGGATGAGTTTACAGACGCTCTCTATGCTATGGAAATGGCGGTTGATTCGACCAATTGATCGCAAAACGGCAGTGGTTTTTTCTGGCAAAGAATAGACTTCATACGTCCGTTGTGAATAATGACGCATACTTTTTAAGTTTTCTCATTTGAACCAGATGGCGAGGCCTTGGGGGGAAGTCGTGAAATTTGGAATTGTTTTTGGATTGATGCTTCTGATGGCAGCCCCCATTGTTCAGATGGACCGGGCCGAGGCAAAGAGCGTCTATACGGTGCCTGCAGGCAACCGCTACAAAACGCAGCCCAAAATTCCGAATTCCTCTTTTCTCAGGACCCGGTCGAGCAAGTCGAGCTTTGAGAAGAAATATGAAAAGGTCCGGGATCTTCTGGCGACAGATCGCGAGCTTCTGAGCAAGATCAAGAAGATCGCCAAAACCTATGATATCGATCCGATCCACATGATCGGCGCTCTCGTCGGCGAGCATACCTACAACATCGATGTCTACGACCATCTGCAGACCTATTATGCCAAGGCCGCCATGTATACGGGCAGTCGCTTCCGCTTCGAATATGATGGCGAGAGCATCAAGGACTTTCTCGAACGGCCCCAGTTCAAGGACTGCAAAGACATCAAGGATTCCTACGACCGCTGGGGCTGCCGTCAGCAGGTCTGGAAATCGGACTTCATGGGCAAGACCGTTGACGGCAAGGCCTTTCCGAAGGATCGTTTCAGCAAGATTTTCTTCCAGCCCTTCTACTCGGGTCAAACCTTCGGCCTTGGCCAGATCAATCCTTTGACTGCGCTGAAGCTTTCGGATCTGGTGAATGAGAAATCCGGCTACAGCAAGCTGGATGAGAACAGGGCTGCCGATGTCTACAAGGCCATCATGGAACCGGATATCTCGCTGGCCTATATGGCCGCTCTGATCCGCAAGTCGATCGATGAATATCGGTCTGTGGCAGGAATGGACATCTCCAAGAATCCCGGCATCACGGCGACGCTCTACAATGTGGGGCGATCCGCTTGAGCGGGCAAAGGCCCTCAAGAGCAAGATCCGTCGCACGGGTCAGCGGGTCTGGCCGCGGGAGAATTATTACGGCTGGCTGGTTAACGACAAGGTTGATGAGCTGAAGGGCCCTCGTCGGCGGCGAGAGTGCCAAGAAGAAATAACGGGGCTTGAGCCGCCCGGCGTTTCCTTCCTTGTCAGCGGAACATTTTGCAAGCGAACCTCAACCCCTTGAGGGGGGCGGTGGGGATCATCAGGAAATGATGCGGAAGCAGATCTTGGCGGTACCGGCCCGGATGAATTCGAGCTCGCGGGCTGCCGCCCGGCTGACATCAAGAATGCGGCCCTTGACGAAGGGGCCGCGATCATTGACGCGGACTGTCACCTTCTTGCCATTGCGCATGTTCTCAACCTCGATCTTTCGACCGAATTTGATCTTGCGGTGCCGCTGCGGTCATTTTTTCCGGATTGGCATATTCTCCCGACGCGGGTTCGGGAGGTCAGCTGATACCAGGACGCCCTGCCGCATTGCCGATCCTCGTCAGCGCGCGCCACATCCTTGAGCACTGTCAGGAACAGCAAGGCTCGCACCGATCAGGATTGCCATTGTCATGCGTTTCATTGAGGTCGTCCTTCTTTCATCAAGACCGGTTGGTTGAAACCTGATCCTTATCGAAATCCAGATCGGGCCAGAATGTGGTCGCTTTCGGGAATCTGCTGCCACATTTCTGCAATTTCCGGCCTTGTTGCAATTGAGCAACATGCTGTGATTGTCCCAGCTATTCATCCCTGATGATATCTAGGTACTCGTCGGCATCATCAGAATCGAATGCGCACCCACATAGGCTTGTGATCCGAGAACTGAAAAGTGCGCCATTCCTCATAGTAGCTCTCGAGCGTGTCATGGTCGCTTGACGTTCCCTCAACGACCTTTTTGCCTGCGGTCAGTCTTGCTCGCATTTCCCTCATACTGGTCAAAGTCCTCGTCACGAAAGACAGACTCGAACAGCTCCACAATGCCTGCGTTCGAAGAAGCCAGCGAGGGCTGTGGGCTGTCGATGAAATCGAGAACCCTCTGGTTGGCGCGAAAGGCGATCTGGTCGTAATATTTGGTCTTGTCGAGATTGCTGGGGCGATCAAGGGCGCGTGGGATCTTGAACTTCTCTGCCTTCAGTGCCTGCATGGTTTCGTGGTCGGGATGCACGATGTTGAAGTCGCCAAGCAGAATGAGGGCCTTGCCGTCTTTCTCGGCGGCTTCGGCGCGGCGACCGAAATATTTGGCGACCTGATTGATTTCCTCGATGCGCTGCTTGAGTTTGTCGCCGCTCGTCGCTCCGTAATAGATATGAACCGTGCAGATGTCGAACTTGAACCAGTTGGACTGGAAGGAGGCTAGGAAAGGCGTTCGCCGGAACTGCTTGCCTGAATAGAGCTTGGTGTCGCCGAGTTCTGCCGTCACGGGCGAGATCAGCATGTCGTTGGGCAACACGATCTCTCCGGCGATGTTGCGGAAGTGAACCTTGCGCTTGTCGAAGGCATAGAGCAGCCTCTCGCCATTGCCGCCGAGCTTGTAGTCCGTGACATCGGTGCAGAGATAGTCCCAGTGGTCGCCGAGAATACGCATGACCTTCTTCCATTCGCCCAGTTCGTTGACTTCCTGTACGGCGACGAAATCGAAACGGGAGATGACTTCGGCGATGTAAAACAGGCTTTCCTTGAGGCGGGCGCCATTGCCGTAGCGCTTGGTTGCGTCGAAATCACGGATGTTCCATGTTGCCAGCAGCAGAGTCCGGTCGCTGTCCTTGGCGGGGACGGACTTGTCCAGCTGGGCTCTGAGCCGTTTGAGATTGGCGATGATGCGTGCGCGGTCTTCCCTGTTTCTGAAGTCATACCGCAAATGGTAATATTGCATGGTCGGCTCCGGTCGGTTCAACTTGTGAAGGTGCGAGGGTTGTTGATCTTATATCATAGATTGCAACTTTGTTATGACAAACTCACGAATGGTCGAGTGGCCAACGCTCTGGAGGGTATATGGAAGAATATGACGGAGGCTGTCTGTGTGGTGCGGTGCGCATCCGTGCCATGGGTAAGCCCTACAGGGTCGGGCTATGCCACTGCCTTGATTGCCGCAAGCACCATGGCGCGCTGTTCCATGCCTCGTCGGTGTTTCCCATTGAAGCGTTCGAAGTCAGGGGAGAGACGAAGGAGTATGAAGGACGCTATTTCTGTCCCACCTGCGGTTCTTCGGTCTTTTCCCGCAGCGGGGACGAGATAGAAGTTCATCTGGGGGCGCTCGATGCGCCCGATCAGTTGGCGCCGACCTATGAGCTCTGGACGATCCGCCGCGAAGGCTGGTTGCCCGCTTTCCCACTCAAGCATTCCTATGAGCGGGATCGGGAGTCCTCGGAGCGATCCGAAGACTAGCCGATCCCTTGAGTTTGCACCCCTCAGGGATCAGCTTTTACGTCGTCTTGGCCGTTTGGCGCTGCTTGCGCCCTTGGGTCTCGCCCGGTCGGTGCCCGGTCCCATGTCATCTAGGTCTGGCTGCTTGATGCGGCTGTTCTTGGGCAGGTTGGCGGACGAGCCATATTTGCGCGAGCCGCCATAGCTGCCAGCCTTGTCCTCGACGCTCGACTGGCGGGCGAGGGGATCGTCGGCGATGGCGAGTTCGGTCTGGCGCAGTCGCTTGACCTCGTCGCGCAGGCGGGCGGCTTCCTCGAATTCGAGGTTGGCTGCCGCTTCCTTCATGCGGTTTTCCAGATCCTCGATATGGGCCACGAGATTGTGGCCAATGCCTGCACTTGCCTCTTCGGCGAGGCCCTTGTCGACGGTGACATGGTCGCTTTCATAGACCGAGCCGAGAATGTCGCCGATGTTCTTCTTGACCGTCTGCGGCGTGATGCCATGTTCCTCGTTGTAGGCCATCTGCTTTTCGCGGCGACGGTTGGTCTCACTGATGGCGCGGTCCATGGAGCCGGTCATGTGATCGGCGTAGAGGATCACCTTGCCGTCGACGTTACGGGCGGCGCGACCGATGGTCTGGATGAGCGAGGTTTCTGAGCGCAGGAAACCTTCCTTGTCGGCGTCGAGAATGGCCACGAGGGCACATTCCGGGATGTCGAGGCCTTCGCGCAACAGGTTGATGCCGACCAGAACATCGAAGGTGCCTAGGCGTAGGTCGCGAATGATCTCGATGCGCTCAATGGTGTCCACGTCCGAATGCATGTAGCGCACGCGGACGCCCTGTTCATGCAGATATTCGGTGAGGTCCTCGGCCATACGCTTGGTCAGCGTCGTGACGAGTGTGCGATAGCCTGCGGCGGCCTTTTCCTTGACCTCGCCAAGCAGGTCGTCGACCTGTGTCTTGGCCGGGCGGATTTCGATGATCGGGTCGATGAGGCCGGTGGGGCGAATGACCTGTTCGGCGAAGACGCCGCCTGCCTCTTCCATTTCCCAGTTGCCCGGCGTGGCCGAAACGGCGACGGTCTGCGGGCGCATGGCGTCCCATTCTTCGAAGCGCAAGGGGCGGTTGTCCATGCAGCTCGGCAGGCGGAAGCCATATTCCGCCAGCGTTGCCTTGCGCCGGAAGTCGCCTCGATACATGGCGCCAAGTTGGCCGATGGTGACGTGGCTTTCGTCAACGAAGATCAGGGCATTGTCGGGCAAATATTCAAACAGGGTCGGTGGTGGCTCGCCCGGCAGGCGGCCGGTGAGATAGCGCGAATAGTTCTCGATGCCCTGACAAACGCCGGTGGCCTCGAGCATTTCGAGATCAAAGCGCGTGCGCTGTTCGAGCCGCTGGGCTTCGAGCAGACGACCATGTGCCTCCAATTCGTCAAGGCGCTCGACCAGTTCCTTCTTGATGCTCTTGATGGCCTGATTGAGCGTCGGGCGCGGGGTGACATAGTGGGAGTTGGCGTACATCTTGACCATCTCCAGCTCGTCCATCTTCTGGCCGGTGAGCGGGTCGAACTCCTTGATTTCCTCGATCTCGTCACCAAAGAAGGACACACGCCAGGCGCGGTCCTCATAGTGGGCCGGGAAGATCTCGACCACGTCGCCACTGACGCGGAAGGAGCCGCGCTGGAACGCCATGTCGTTGCGCTTGTATTGCAGCGCTACCAGATCGGCCATCAACTGGCTCTGGTCCATCTCGTCGCCAACCTCGATGGTGAAGCTCATTTCGGTGTAGGTTTCCACCGAGCCGATACCATAGATGCAGGAGACCGAGGCAATGATGATGACGTCATCCCGTTCAAGCACCGCGCGGGTTGCCGAGTGGCGCATGCGGTCGATCTGTTCATTGATCGTGCTTTCCTTCTCGATGAAAGTATCGGTGCGCGGCACATAGGCTTCGGGCTGGTAATAATCGTAGTAGGATACGAAATATTCCACTGCGTTGTTGGGAAAGAAGCTCCTGAACTCGCCATAGAGCTGAGCGGCGAGGGTCTTGTTGGGCGCAAGGATGAGGGCAGGGCGCTGGGTCTTCTCGATGATATGCGCCATGGTGAAGGTCTTGCCCGAGCCGGTGACGCCGAGCAGAACCTGCGTCGCCTCGCCGTTGCTGATGCCTTCGACCAGTTCAGCGATGGCGGTGGGCTGGTCGCCTGCCGGTTTGAAGTCGGTCTTTAGCTCGAAAGCGACGCCGCCTTCGGATTTTTCCGGGCGTTCGGGGCGATGAGGACGCCATGGCTCGGAGTCCATGAATTCCGGGCGGCCATGTTGGATGAGCGACTCAAGCGCGGCGACGGTTTCGGTGACGCCGGATCGATCCTCGCTCTTTCTTTTCTTCTGCGCCTTCTTGCGTTCCTTGGTGACGCGTTCGAGTTCTTCCGCCTTTTCCAGCGAGATGTCGAGGCCGGGGATCGGGTTCAGACCGCCAGCGGCGCGGTCGCGCACCGAGGCCTTGGGCTCGTCCTTCTTCTTCGTGCGTTTGGGCTTTTCGGAAGCGGTCGACTTTGCCTTGGACTTGGCCGGAGCTTTCGACTGTGTCTCTGCGGCCTTGGTGATGTCCTCGGCCCAGTCGGCAATGGAGTCGGGCATCGGCACGGCCTCGAAGGACGCTTGCGGAGCTTCGCCCAGACCGCTCTGTTCGCGATCGTCATCCTGTTTCCGCTTGTCTGACGCCATGCGCTGATACCCTTCCGGGGAGTTCGATGCTGGAATGAGTCCTCAATATAAGGGAACAAATAGGGAATATGAAGAGGGCTGGCAAGAAAAGTCCCGCTCTTTCTGGCTTGGCATTTTTTCCGGTGACCATTCGCCGAATGATGTATGGCTTATTGTATTAAAACATTCTAATATTCGAAAATTGAGTATGTCTGCCCGGTTGAGACTGGCACCTGTTTTGACATGGTTGCGCAGGGGGCCAGAGTAAGGAGGAAAACATGACGCATGTAGTGGTATTGGGCGGAGGTCTTGGCGGTCTTTCAGCGGCCTATGAGTTTCGGCAGGAATTGAAAAAGGCGGACAAGGTGACGGTGGTTTCCAACAAGCCGTTCTTCCAGTTTACCCCGTCCAACCCGTGGGTTGCCGTGGGCTGGCGCAAGAAAGCGGACATCACGCTCGATCTGGCGACGGTTCTGCCCAAGAACAAGGTGGATTTCATCCATGCCTCTGTCGAGAGCCTCGACCCCGAGAACAACTCGGTCGGCCTCAGTAATGGCGAGAGCGTTTCCTACGATTATCTGGTGATTGCGACCGGGCCCGAACTGGCTTTTGACGAGATCGAGGGATTGGGGCCGGAAGGTAACACCATTTCGGTCTGCGATGTGGACCATGCAACAAAAGGCTTCGAGAAATGGGAAGCCTTCTGCGCTGATCCCGGGCCGATTGTCGTTGGAGCCGTTCAGGGCGCGTCCTGCTATGGCCCGGCCTATGAGACCGCAATGATTTTCGACACGGACCTGCGCAAGCGCAAGATCCGCGACAAGGTGCCGATGACGTTCGTCACGTCCGAGCCCTATGTCGGTCATCTTGGTCTCGGCGGTGTCGGCGACACCAAGGGCATGCTGGAATCTGCATTCCGCGATCGCACGGTCAAGTGGATCACCAATGCCAAGGTCGACAAGGTTGAAGCGGGTGTGATGCATGTCACCGAGTGCAATGAGGACGGATCGGAGAAGCAGAAGCACGAGCTGCCCTTCAAGCATTCCATGATGCTTCCAGCCTTCCGAGGCATTCCGGCTCTGCAGGGCATTGAAGGTCTGGTCAATCCGCGCGGCTTCGTCATCGTCGACAAGCACCAGCGCAATCCGAAATATCCCAACATCTTCGGTATCGGCGTCTGTATCGCCATTCCGCCATATGAGAAGACCCCGGTCCCGGTGGGCGTGCCGAAAACCGGCTATATGATCGAATCCATGGTGACCGCGGCTGCGCAGAACATGGCCGAGCTGGAGAAGGGCAAAGACCCAACCCACGAGGCGACATGGAATGCCATCTGTTTGGCCGACTTCGGGGATTCAGGCCTCGCCTTCGTTGCCATGCCGCAGATCCCGCCGCGCAATACCAACTATTCGGGGCAGGGCAAATGGGTGCATCTGGCCAAGATTGCCTTTGAGAAATACTTCCTGCGCAAGATCCGCAAGGGCGAAACCGAGCCCTATTACGAGCGGGCCGTGTTGAAGTTCCTCGATATTGCCAAGATCAAGAACTGATCCCCGTAGATCCGATCAAAAAACAAAAGCCCCTGTCCGCATAGTCGGGCAGGGGCTTTTTGTTGGAAGCTTGGGCGTGCCTGTGAGCTAGACCGTCAGATTGGCTTTCCGGCGGCGGGCAATGCGTCTTTGCAGGAACGGCAGAAGCTCCACCAAGAGGATGCAGGAGAAGATGAAGGCGCAGCCCAGCATTTGTAAAGGCGTGATCCGCTCACCGAGCAGAAGCGCGCCGAACAGGGCGGCAAAGAGGCTTTCGCTCGACAGAAGGATTGCTGCATCCGAAGGCGGTGTGTAGCGCTGTGCAATGGCCTGCAGGGTGAAGGACAGTCCGCCGGAGAGAATGCCTGTGTAGGCGATCTCGATCCAAGCACCACGCAAGTTGGACAGCTCCATCGGTTCCAGAAACAATCCAGCGATCAGCCCGATGATACCGGTGGTCAAGAACTGGATGAAGGCGATCGTCACCGGGTTGCCCTGCTCATTGACCAGACGGCCGATGTAAATGATCTGCAAAGCCCAGAAGAGGGCGCTGACGATCATCAAAAGGTCGCCGGTCTTCATGGTGCCAAGGCTGCCCGCAAGCAGGTAGGCTCCTGCCATGGACAGGGCGACAATTGGCCAGATCAGCGGGTTCGGCATGGTCCGGAACAGGATGATGCCCATGATCGGGGTCAGGACCACGTAAAGCGCGGTCAGGAAACCGGCGTTGGTCACTGAGGTGGTGAAGAAGCCATATTGTTGGGCGGTGATGGCGATGAAGAAGAGAATGCCAACCTGCACGGACTTGATGTATCCACTGCGGGACAGGCGGCGCTGGCTTCGCTTCCATTCTATCCAGGCGAAGGGTGCGACTGCTGCTGCAGCGAGGATGAACCGCACGCCATTGAAGCCGAGCGGGCCCATGGAGTCCATGGCGGTTGACTGCGCAACGAACGCCGCGCCCCAGATCATGGCGGCCAAGAGCAATAGCGAGTTTGCGGTCCAACGGGACATGGGAATACCTAGCAACAGGGAAGGGAAATCTGCCAGCGGATGGTGTGGTGGTAAGACCCGGTTTTAGGTCAAACCGGCTGCAAGGGCAATCAAATTTTTCGTGCCTACCTGCGGACTGATGCCCCTGATGCGGGCCTTATTGTGGGAGGACCTCTGCGCTTTCGTTGAACGCAGCGGTTTGCTCCGACAGGTGGGCTTCGGCGATGAAACGCATCGGGCCGGGAGTGAGCGAGCCAAAGGGCCAGCAGGTGGTCAGCGCCAGACGGGGTTCGAGCGCCTCGCGGGTCAGGCCCGACTGGTCCCAACGGGCCTTGCGCAGACTGTCGATCTGATAGGTGTCCTTGTCACCGGCTAGGGTTTCGACGGTGACAAAGGCACCGGGTTTCAAGTCGGCAAGGGCCTTGAAGTGAGTGTCCCGATGGGCGGAGATGACGCTGGTTCCGGTGCTGCCGATGGGAGCGGACTGGCTGAGGAAGACCGGTCCGAAGGCGAGGCCTTCGCCTCCGGCTTCATGGAGAATGATGGCCTCGAAATCGAGGGACGGGATCGTCAGACGCGCGACGGGCCAGCTGTCGGCCCATGGCCATGCCTTGATCGGCTCCCCGCTGATGCGGCTCTTCTCCCATGCCCGCTCGAGCAGATATTGCGCGAGCTCCGCCTTGGCCGGGATCCAGAGACCGACAGCGAGGCAGGCAAATCCGGCTAGCCCGCTCAGAAGGCTCAGGCCATAGAGGACTTTGCGTGCGGTCGGGGTAGTGGTAGTGGCTTTAACGGGTTGCACGATGCGGGTGCCTTCAGATTGTCGATGTTGTTGCGGGAAGCATGGTTGCTCCCCGCAGCTGGAGTGTCAATGAAAGCGAGGTCGATGCGTGGCCGGTTTCATCCGACGCCATTGCATCCAGACAAGCAGGCTTCCCGAGAGCAACAGCATGGCAATGCCGGCAAGGATCAACAGGTTCGATGTGGTTGCCGTCTTTGGCAGCGTGATCTGGCCTGTGCCTGTCGGCACTGCAGCAACCTGCATGGTGCCCGGGGCGGGAGCCGTCTCCATGGCGAGGTATTTGGTGCTTCCGGGAAGGAAGCCAGCGATGCCCGAGCGCGTCTTTGCCCGTTGAGCGAGCCGTTGTGGCGCGGGTGATGGAGCATTGACCATCGGAGCCATGAGAGGCGCAGCGGTGTCGGCCATCATTTCCTCGTCTCCGCCGAAGACCTTGTCGAACTCCCAGCCGTCGGGCAGGTTCAACGGAACCTTCTTGCTTTCAAGCGTTTTGCTGTCGGGCCGTGATGGTGTGACATCGACGGCCACAAGGCTCGTCAAACGCGTGACCAGATGATGCTTGAGGCCGAGGCTCTCGATTGACTTGTCAATTGCTGCGGGATCGTCGGCGAGAAGACGTTCGTTCTCAAGCTGGCGGATCTTGCCGCGCGCCCAGAGTTTGTCGATGGCCTTTGACGGGGCGGCTTTGGTGATGTCCACGGTCATGGACCATGGCTGATTGCCAAACCGTCCGGTGAGGGTGAGGCTCTTGCCGAGTTTTTTGGCCTTGAGTGCCATCACCACCGGTTCGCCGCGATAGAGATCAGGCAATTCGCTTGGGGAGGCTTCGATGCCTTCGCCATCGGCTATGTCAATCTTGAGGTCGGTAGCGACGGGGCTCGTCAACTGGCTGAAGAGCTTGCCCATCTTGTCCTTCACTTCGGTGACGTCGCCGATATGGGTGAAGGTGCCCCGACCAACCTCGGCAGCTCTGGTCATGAAGAAGCTGTTGGGAGCCGAGCCGATGCCGACGGTGAAGATGCGCGAGCGGCCCTTGTCGGATTTGACTGCCTCGAAAAGTTGGCGTTCATTGCCGATGGCACCGTCAGTGAGAAAAATGACCTGACGCAGGGTGGATGCGTTCGGATTGTCATCCTTGAGGGCCTCTTTCATTGCTGGCAGCATTTCGGTGCCGCCTTCGGCCTCGATGTTGCCCACCCAGCTTTTCGCCATGCTGACGGCTTCGGATGAGGCGGGTTTTGCGTTGGGGAACAGCGTTGCCATTTGATCGTCAAAGCGGATGATCTGGAAGCTGTCTTCGGGCTTCAACTGGTCGAGCGCTTCGATCAGGCTGGCTTTTGCCTGCCGGATGGAAGGACCCGCCATGGAGCCGGACTGGTCGATGACGAAAATGACTTCGCGCGGGGGAGCCTGAATGTCCTCACTCAGCTTGTAGGGTGGAGTGATGTAGGCCAGAAAATAGTCCTCACCGTCATCCTCGGTCGTTGCCGTCTCATCGCCCTCGTCTTGGTCGGTTCCGGTCGGTTTGTGCTGATGGAAGAGACCGAGATTGGGCGTCTTACCGGGCTTGCCGGTCCAGGTGAGCAGAAAATCCTTGTCCGCCGGAACGGCTTCCTTGCCAAGGGTCAGGGTGATCCGGTCGTCACCTTCGGGTTTGATGGTGACGTCGTGATAATGGCTGACCACATTCTCAACGGGGAAGCCGGCCTTGAGATTGACCGACAGGGTGACCGGATTGGTCTTGGGTTCTTTGTCGGGATCAAGGACCGGCGCGGTGATGGTGTCGCGATCGGGGACCGGATCGGTATTGCCCCAACCGGTTGAGCCTTCGGACTGGTTGGGCTTCAGATCGATCACGGGCTTCAGTGGCAGATTTTCGGGATTGTAGCGAGGGGCTACGACGAGAGGAACGCGTAAGGAGAATTCGTCATCCGTGCGCGGCACGGTCTGCTGATATTCGATCTGGATGGTGATTGCTTCATTTGGGCCGATATTGGCCACCGCGTTGGTGAAGAGATTGGGGCGATGTTGCTCCAGCAGGCTGGCCTTCTTGCCTTCGCGCTTGGCGTCTTCGTAGATCTGGCGTGCTTCTTCCTTGGGCTTGATGATGCCCTCGATCAGGCGGTCACCGATCTTCATCTTGAGACGATCAACCGCTGAATTGTCGGGCAGTGGAAAGACATAGATGCCTTCGATCCAACCGTCGCTGGGGTTGATGAACTTTTGGGTGATGGTGGCGCGGGCCACAGGTCCGGTGACGTCGAGCTTGATGTCTGTGGCGACCTTGGGAGCCTCGATGTAGCGCCCTTCTTCCCTGGACTTGAACAGCAATCCCCCCGACTGCATGTCATTTGGTTTGACGAAGGTTGGCGCTGCCACCTGAGCTGCCGCTGTTGGCTCAGGGGTGGCAGGCGCGGAGTGGGCTGCATGAGGGACCACCGCAAGTCCCAGCAGGATGGCGACCGCATAGGCTCCTATCCAGACCTTGAAGGCCGATGATATGGATTTTTCGTGATCGGATTTCTGAGGTCTGAGCTCGACGTAATGCCGTTCCCTTCTGCCCTCTCTCTTTTCAGGGGTGGTCGGTCGCATCTCTTTTGTTCTTCCCGCAACAAGTGTTGATGATAGGCAAAGTCTTTCACGGGAATACGGCACGTCTTAGGGCCAAATCGGGCGGCAGCAGATCCTTGTTGTGACCATTTTGTGGTGAAAGTGCCAATTCGGGGGATCTGTGGTCCCAATTGTCGCAGGTTGGCTGAATCCTGCCCTTGGTGGGGATGTACAGAAGGAAGAATTGTCGCGCCCCGATAGTTGTAGGCAAAGCCTCTTTACAAATAAAAAATACTAATATATGAATATTAGAAAGTTCTTAATTATGGAGTCTCCCACCATGTCTCTCGATCGTTCGATGTTTGCCTTTGCCGGCTTTATGGTTCTTCTCTCTGTCGTGCTGACCCTGTTCGTGCATCCGCTGTTTGTCTGGCTGACCGTTTTCGTTGGTGCCAACATGCTGCAGTCTGCCTTCACCGGTTTCTGCCCGGCGGCGATGATTATGAAAAAGCTTGGCGTGAAACCCGGCACCGCATTCTGATCTTTAAGTGCGGCTCGGCCGTCACTGTTTCGATTTTCTCTCCCTAGAAGCATGAAAAGCCGCCCCGAGTGATCAGGGCGGCTTCTCTTGTTTGAAAGGAGATGGCTCACCTTTCGGGAGTTTTCAGCAGTTCGGGTTCCTGCTCTTCGAGATAGGCCTCCTCCACCTCCGTCAGCTCGATCCGCTCATATCCGGTGATCATGGTCCGGATATAGTGGAACACCGTCTTGCCGGTCGTGGTCATGTAGACATGAACGACAACGAAGGTGATCATGGCGAAGGCGGCTGCGGTGTGGACGAAGGCAACTGCGGGGAATGCCTGTCGTGTGGTATCAAGGTCGGCCCAGAGGTTGAACAGCAGATAGGCGATGCCAGACAGCCAGAGGGCCGGGCCGATGATGACCATGAAGGTTAGATAGGCGAGGGACTGCAGGGCATTCTGCTTGCGTTTGAGTGTCTTGGAATAGGGATGGGGTGCCCCGGCGATGATGCCCCACGCATAGAATTTGATAACCGCGAAGAGGCCCTTGTTCTGGGGCAGATAATGCCGCCATTGCCCTGTGGTGAAGTTCCAGAAGGTGGTGAACAGCCACAGAACAATCAGTGCGATGGCGGCGTAGGTATGGATGATCACCGCCAGTGGGAAGGGCACAAAATGGAAGGTGCCATGGAGGTTGAACCCCGACAGGGCGAGAATGAAGATCAGCAGCGCCTGTGACCAGTGCCAAAAGCGTTCGTAGCGGGTGTAGATTTTCACCGCGCGCTTACCGTCGTCCTTCTTGTTGCCCGACGCGATGGGCGCACCAGAGGTGGGAGAGGTGATGTCAGTCATGGGTCTTCTCCTTCATGCCTCTTTGTTGCGATTGCGGAAGATGATGCGCAGCAGGCCATGGATCAGCACGCCCAAGAGCGTTAGGCCAAAGGCCGCATATCCGATCAGGTCCAGCCAGCGGAAGCTGTCGCGGCCGGGTAGATACAGCCCGGTGATGCCGTCGAGGCGGCCTTCCTTGGCATGGCATTCGGTGCAGCGGACAGCCTCGGACTTTGGCGCGACCATGTGTGTGATCGGCCAGTACATGTAGGTGTCGATGAAACCGAGTTTTCCGGAGAAGTCTTTGCCGATAAAGTCCATCGCGGCTGGCACGGACTTGCTCCAGTCGAAATTGGTCCAGAGCGCGGTGTCGTCCTGCCCGAAGACATGATTGTAGACGAGCTTGTTGGCATCTTCGTCATAGGGTTGTCGCGAGTGCATGCGCTTGAAGGGCCAGATGCGGGATTTGCCATCAGTAGCCGAACCGCTGAGCGCGTTGATCTCGACCGTCTTGCTCGGATCGATGACATCGTCGAGAAGCGTCCATGTCGTCGTGCCATTGAACCAGGCATAGTGCGGCTGGACATTTTCCTGATATTCGAAATCGCCTTTTTGCGACATGTAGCTGGGATGGCCGTGCTCGTCGGTGATGGTGTAGGGTTTGCCATCCTTGAGCTTACCGGCGGTTGACCAGTCCCACTTGGTTTTCGTTGCAACACCGCCACGGGCGAATTCGGGGATGTGGCAGGTCTGGCAGGCAACGGTGTCGGTGTGATCGTTGATCTTGATGCCAATCAGCTTGCTGCTGTCATGGGGTTTGTCGGAATGGCAGCTTTCGCAGGACGCGGTTGGCTCCATCAGACCGGCGAGTTGATCTAGCTTACGGATCTTGGCGGTCTTGGTCTCTTCGCCCGCATCGGTCTTGGTCGTCGGCTTGGCCCCGGTCTGATAGCGTGAGCCGGGCCACTTATGACCTGAGCCGGAATGGCAGGCGGTACAGGCCATGTTGAGGCCATCCTCGCGCATGTGAACATCGAGCGCCTTGTCCGGATGATCGAGCGAGCTGTCGAGGTCGCCATGCTTCACACCGTCTCCGCCGCCGCCGTAATAGTGGCAAGAGCCGCAATTCTGGCGCTGTGGGTTGGAGACGGACTGTGCCGCCTTAGCGAGGTCGGGTGGCATCACCGTCTTGCCGTTGACCGTGATCGGTTCATAGAGCGGATGGCCTGCCTTGGTGGGATATTTGCTGTAAAGGGCGGTGTCCGCGTGACAGACGAGGCAGTCCACCTTGTCCGGTTCGGACGGAGGAGCCTTGCGCATGTCGTCCCAACCATAACCGGCATGGCAGGATGTACAGCGCGGCTCGTTGGAGGCGACGTTGCCGCAGAAACTATTGATAACGGTGCGCTTGCCGAGGGTCTGGCCGGTTGTCTCGTTGGTATATTCCCATTTCCAGTGAATGGAGTCATGGATCTGGTCTGCCGCTTCGGTGTGGCAGGTCAGGCATGCCTTTGTGACGTCCGGGCCGGATTTGAAGTCCTGTTGCAGGACTTCAAACTTGGAATGGTCGGCGGTCGCACCGGGTGCCTTGCCGGATAGCTGGTGGCCTGCCTTGGTGATCGGAGAATGGGGCAGTGTTTCGGCGGCTTTTTCGCTGGCGGTGGCCTGAAGAGGGCTGGCGATGAGGCCAACGAACAGGGCGAAAGTCGGGACGAGCACAGTGCTCCTCCCAACGGACATCGACCCGGTCTGGGCATAAGGTTTTGCAAGATTGGTCATGTGGTCCTCGACACGATCTTGAATGGTCTGGCCTGCGATTTGGCCTGAGATTTGGCTTGAGATTTGGCTTGAGTGGTCTGGCCTGAATGATTTGCGCAAAATGATTCACATAAACAGGGATATAAAATACTTGTTTTAGCAAATCAAACATATAAACCCGGGCAGAATGTCACGCGACGAAAGCAGTAGGACATCAGTCGAAGCGGTTCTGCGGGATGGGTCGAACCGAAGTAGGGACACAAAAGAGAGAGGGCCGCGGTAATGACCGCGACCCTCCCCGTGCCTGATGTTGCGAGGACTATTTTATGCGATCAGGCTCGTGTGTCTCGAGGTAGATTACTTCGGCCTCGCTCAGTTCCATGTCCTCATAACCGGTGATCATCGCCTTGGTGTAGTGATGGATCGTCTTGCCGGTGGTGACCATGTAGATGTGCCCGATGACAAAGGCGACCATCAGGAAGGCCCCGATGAGGTGGAGCAGAACAACAATGCTGAAGATGTCGTTGGCACCAGAGTTGCCCGCCCAGAAGCTGTAGAACATGTAGGCGAGGCCCGACAGCCAGAGCAGTGGACCGACAATCGTCATGATCGAGAAGTAGGCGAATGACTGAAGCGGGTTCTGCTTGCGGCTGAGGGTACGTTTGTAGGGGTGTGGCTGGCCGCGCATCATGCCGACGAGGTAATGCATGATGACGGCCATCAGGCCCTTGTTGGTTGGCACGAAATGCCTCCACTGCCCGGTGGTGAAGGTCCAGAAGGCGGTGAACAGCCACAGGAAGATCAGCGTGAAGGCCGCTATGTCATGGATCATCACGGCCTGAGCGAAAGAAAAGAGGCTCAGGGTGCCATGGATGGTGAAGCCCGACAGGGCGAGGATGAAGATCAGGATTGCCTGTGACCAGTGCCAGAAGCGCTCGTAGAGGCTGTAGTTCTTGACCTTGCGATGCAGGACCTTGGACTTGTCCTTTGCCGTAGCCTGCGGAGAAGAGGTGATGTCCGTCATGGTCTATCCCTCCTATGATTTGCGTTTGTTGCGAGTGGCGATGCGGAATGCGGTGTGAATGCCGACGCCAATGATGGTCAGGATGATGAGGCCATAGCCGAGCCAGTCGATGAGGCCTGAATTGTCCCGTCCGGGGATGAGAACCCCTTCGATTCCCTCAAGGCGTCCGTTCTTGGTGTGGCATTCGTCACACTGGACGGCCTTGCTGGCGGGAGCGACCATGTGGGTGATTGGCCACCACATACGGGTTTCGATGAACTCGAACTTGCCCGAATAGGGCTTGTCCATGAAGTCCATGCCGCTTTCGATGGCTTTTGGCCAATCGAAGGTTTTCCAGAAGGCATTGGCGTCCTTGCCGAACAGATGCATATAGACGAGCTTCTTGCTTTCGGCATCAATTGGCTGCTTGGTGTGCATCAGCTTGAAGGGCCAGATGCGAGCATCCTTGTCATCTGCCTGTCCGCCAAGTTCGTTGAGCACGACCGGTTTGGACGTATCGACCGGATCATCATCGGTGACATAAGTGAACTTGCCGTTGAACCAGGCGTAGGTCGGTTTGACATTCTCCTCATAGAGGAAGTCGCCCTTCTTGGAATCGTATTTGGGATGACCTTTGTCATCCTTGACCGTGAAGGGTTTGCCGTCTTTGAGCTGTCCAGCCGTTGACCAGTCCCAGAGCATCTTGGTGGCGACGCCACCACGGGCGAACTCGGGGATGTGACAGGTCTGGCAGGCAACGGTGTCGGTGTGGTTGTTGAGCTTGATTGCTGTCAGCGACTTGCCCTGATGGGGCGCGTCCGAATGGCAGCTCTCGCAGGAGGCCGTTTCGTTCGCATACCGCAGCTTGAAGGGCGTGACCTTCTTGCCCTCTTCGGTGCGGGTGTCGGGTTTGGCTTCCATGTCATAACGCGAGCCGGGCCATTTGTGACCAGAGCCGGAATGGCAGGCAGAGCAGGCCATATTGCCGGCGTCTGCCGACATGTGGACGTCGAGATCCTTGGACGGATTGTGCAAGGAGCTGTCGAGGTCACCATGCTTCACGCCATCACCGCCACCGCCATAGAAATGGCAGACGCCGCAGTTTTCACGCTGCGGCAGGCTGACTGACTGGGCAGCCTTGTTGAGGTCGGAGACGGGGAAGTCCTTGCCCTGAAACTTGGTCGGTTCGGTAACGGGGAGACCGGCCATGGTCGGGAATTTGCGATAGTATTTCTTCTCGGCGTGACAGACGAGGCAGTCGACCTTGTCCGGCTCGCTTGGTGGCGCCTGACGCATATCCTTCCAGCCATATCCGGCGTGGCAGGAGGTGCAGCGGGCCTCGTTGGAGGCGACATTGCCGCAGAAGGCGTTGATGACATAGCGCTTGCCGAGCTTCTGCCCGGTTTTGGTGTTGTCATATTCCCATTTCCAATGGATGGAATCGTGAACCTGTGTCGCCGCTTCAGTGTGACAGGTCAGGCAGGCCTTGGTCACTTCGGGTGCTGATTTGAACTCCTGCTGCAGGATTTCAAACTTGGTGTGGTCGGCGGTTTCACCCGGTTTCTTGCCGGTGATCTGGGCTGCCGGTGTTGGAGTTGGCTGCGTCGAGGCTGGGGCATCAGACGCCGCGCGTGCGGTGCCTGAGAGGCTGGTCAGTCCCGAGAGGGTTGGAATGAAAGAGATCAGAGCGGCTGCAAACAGGAACTTGCAGGCCGTCTCGAGCCTCTTGGGTTTCGCACGGTCCGTCATTTGGTCCTCCCGACGGTTGCGTCATGGTCCGAACAGTCGCATGGAGGTCTGAGGGCTGTTCGGTCTTTCGAGCCTGAGAGCACCAAAGGTGCTTCAGAATTGGGCGTCAGACTCGCCCCGGTCCAATTTTAGTATATGTGAAGATTAGAATATTACGGATCTGTAATGATCCGATTAGGTGCGCAAAATGTCGCAGTTGGGGGTATGTCTGAGGCAAATTTGACTTCAATCAAAAGAGCTTAGCGTTACTTGCATGGATTGGAAGCTAGGGTTGCACCGAGGACGGGGGAGAATGAAACAAATGTAGGTTCAGGGCTGTTGGTTGGGTACGAATGTGCGCAAGATTCTTGATCAGTCTGCGCAGAATCTGACCATTTGTTATGCAGCGCTTCTTGAATTCATCAGGGGCCTGCACTACGGTGCCGGTGCGGACGCGCCGGGCGTGGTTTTCGGCGTGCAGGTCCGTTTGACACTTTTTTCTAGCTGAATATTTGGAGGGCTCAATGAGCTTTATCGCCGAGCAGCTTTCGCGTGTGAAACCTTCTGCGACGATCGCAGTGACCAACAAGGCGCGAGAACTCAAGGCCGCTGGTCGTGACGTCATCGGTCTGGGTGCTGGAGAACCAGACTTCGATACACCTGACAACATCAAACAGGCCGGTATTGATGCGATCACTCGGGGCGAAACCAAATATACTGCGGTGGACGGCATTCCCGAGCTGAAGAAGGCGATTGCCGAGAAATTCAAGCGCGAGAACGGCCTCGATTACGAGCCGGGCCAGTGCTATGTGGCTCCGGGTGGCAAGCCGATCATCTACAACGCCATGATGGCGACCATCAACCCGGGCGACGAAGTGATCATTCCGGCTCCCTACTGGGTGTCCTATCCGGACATCGTGCTGCTGGCTGGCGGTACCCCGGTGGCTGTCGAGACCACGCTTGAGGACAATTTCAAGCTGCAGCCTGCCCAGCTCGAGGCCGCGATTACTGACAAGACCAAATGGGTCATCTTCAACTCGCCGTCCAACCCGACCGGCTCTGCCTATACCTATGATGAGCTGAAAGCGCTCACCGACGTTCTGGTCAAATATCCGCATGTCTGGATCCTGACCGACGACATGTATGAGCATCTGGTCTATGACGGCTTCAAATTCGTCACTCCGGTTCAGGTCGAGCCGTCCCTCAAGGACCGCACGCTGACCATGAACGGTGTGTCGAAGGCCTATGCCATGACCGGCTGGCGTATCGGCTATTGTGCAGGTCCGATGGAACTCATCGCCGCGATGCGCAAGATCCAGTCCCAGTCCACCTCGAACCCGACGTCGATTTCGCAGTGGGCATCGGTCGAGGCTCTGAACGGCCCGCAGGATTTCATTCCCGAGCGTGCGGCTGTGTTCAAGGCGCGTCGTGACATGGTCGTCTCCATGCTCAACGAGTGTGAAGGTCTTGAGTGCCCGACGCCGGAAGGGGCTTTCTATGTGTTCCCGTCCTGCGCTGGCACCATCGGCAAGACCGCTCCTTCGGGCAAGGTGATCGAGAATGACGAGGACTTCGTCACCGAGCTTCTCGAAACCGAGGGCGTTGCCGTGGTTCAGGGGTCGGCCTTTGGCCTCAACCCATATTTCCGCATCTCCTATGCGACCTCAACCGAGGCGCTGACCGAGGCATGTGGCCGCATCAAGAAATTCTGTGCCGCCCTCAAATAGGCGTCGCACGAGACATATCAAAGTGATTGTCAGGGCAGTCCGTTTTGAACGGGCTGCCTTTTTTATGCATTGAAGTATTTAATATATCTGATTTGCATGGGTGGTTGACGAGGGATGTTTGGGGTGCATGGAGCGATGCTGCCCAATTGCGTCCGGAGCGCGAGTGACTGTCATCAATTCGTCAAATAGTGGTGATTCTCCAATCTATTCGAAAGTAACTTTGCGCTCGATCAAACGGAGCGGTCCATTCTGGGCTAAGCTCAAGGGGTTCTGTTCGACACATTGGTAGCTTTTTGAAATATCCGAACAATAAGGAGGTCTCGCAGATTACATATATTTCGATGGAGGAGCTGGTCAGGCTGTAGGAGGACTGATCGGATCAGGTGCCGGACATCACTTCAAAAAATGAAAGGAGGATCTGCCATGGGACAAGCTGGCAGAAGAATAGAGGGTCCACGGTGCGTTGCGATCGTTGGGCCCTTTGGAAGCGGTAAAACCACTCTCCTTGAAGCCTTGCTGGCGCGAACCGGTGCAATCAACAAATTTGGTACGGTCGATAGTGGAGGATCGATCGGAGATGCTACCGACGAAGCGCGAAGCCATCACATGTCGGTCGAGGCCAATATCGCCGAGACAGAATTTCTGGGAGACACCTACACCTTCATCGACTGCCCAGGCTCAGTCGAATTTCAGTTTGAAAGCCAGCCTGCCCTGTCCGCCGCCGATCTTGCGATCGTGGTGTGCGAGCCGGACGACAAGAAAATCCCCGCTTTGCAGGTCATTCTCAAGTCGCTCGAAGAGCGCAATATTCCGCGCATCATTTTCCTGAACAAAATGGACAAATGCACAAGCCGTGTTCGCGAGGTGGTGGAAGCCTTGCAGCAGGCCAGCGCGACACCATTGCTGCTCAGGCAGATTCCGATCTGGAAGGGCGAGCAGGCAATTGGCTATATCGATCTGGCTCTGGAACGAGCCTTTACCTACAAGGATCATGCACCCAGCGCACTCGTCGACATGAGCGAGGGGGATCAGGAACGGGAGTGGGAAGCACGCTATTCGATGCTCGAAACCCTGTCCGATCACGACGAGAAGCTGATGGAAATCCTGCTGGAGGAAATGGAGCCCTCCAAGGAGCAGGTGTTCACTGATCTTGTTGCCGAAATGCGCGAGAGCCAAGTCGTGCCGGTGCTGATCGGAGCCGCCGAGCATGAGAATGGCGTGCTGCGCCTGCTCAAGGTTCTGCGCCATGAAGGCCTTGGCATCTCTGCCACTGCAGAGCGGCTCGGCTGTCCCGATCCGGAAGGCGATGCGGTTCTTCAGGTCATGAAGAGCATCCACACCTCGCACGGCGGCAAGCTTTCGATCTCCCGCGTGCTCAAGGGCTCGGTGAAAGATGGCGACGTCTTCTACGGGGCCGATGGTGAGGAGATCGGGCGCGTGTCCGGCCTGTTCCATGTTCAGGGGCAGAAAACCATCAAGGACGACAAGGCGACCGAAGGTCAGGTCATCGCGCTTGGCAAGCTCGACGCTGCGCACACGGGCATGACGATGACGACCGCCAAGAGCGGTGTCGAACAGCTTGAGATCCTTGATCATCCCGCTCCGGTCTATGCCATGGCGGTTCGCCCGAAAGAGCATCGGGACGAAGTGAAGCTGCATGCCACCTTGCAGAAGCTGGCGGAGGAAGATCCGTCGTTGATCATCGAGCAAAATCAGGACAGCGGCGAGACCATTCTGAAAGGGCAGGGCGAAATGCACCTGCGTGTTGCCCTTGAGCGGCTCGAAGGCAAATATTCGATCAACATCGATAGTCATGCGCCTGCCGTGCCCTACAAGGAAACCATCCGCAAGGGCGTGTCTGTGCGTGGTCGTCACAAGAAACAGTCTGGTGGCCATGGGCAGTTCGGTGACGTGGTTCTCGACATCAAGCCACTGTCTCGCGGGGAGGGCTTTGTCTTCTCCGAGACGATCACCGGTGGCGTCGTGCCGAAGAACTATTTCGGCTCGGTTGAGAACGGCATCAAGGACGCACTGGTCAAGGGGCCGCTCGGCTTCGAGGTGGTGGATCTCACGGTCAATCTCAGTGACGGGTCCTATCACACTGTCGACAGCTCGGATCAGGCCTTCCGCTCAGCAGGGACCCTTGCCATGCGAGAAGGGTTGCCGCAATGCAGTCCGGTTCTGCTTGAGCCGATCATGAATGTGAAGATCGCCGTGCCGAACGATGTGACCGCCAAGGTCAACACCATCGTTGCGGGCCGTCGCGGACAGTTGATGGGCTATGACGCTCGTCCCGGCTGGGAAGGTTGGGATGTGGTCGAAAGCCTGATGCCACAGTCCGAGATCGGTGATCTGATCATCGAGCTACGCTCGATCTCTGCTGGCGTTGCCTCGTTCGAGGCGACCTTCGATCACATGCAGGAACTGACCGGTCGTCAGGCCGACATGGTGATGGAAGCGGCTGCGGCGGAGTGATAACAGTCCTATGAAGACATCAGAACGGGGCCTCAGGGCCCCGTTTTTGATTGCGCTCTAGCCGATTGAGCCGTGGTAGAAATAGATGCCGCCAAGGCCGATGGTGAAGAGCAGCCAGCCTGCGATTGCATGGAGCAGCACCGAGAAGCCGAAGGATCGCTGCTCGGCATAGGTCCATGAGAAGACCACGCCACCAGCCATCGTCAGCACCACTGCCACCCAATTGAGATAGAAGAGATGGGCGAGACCGAAGGTCATCGCACTGACTGCGAGGGCAATGCGCCGGGTCGGGAACAGGCCTCCATATCGCTCGAAGAACAGCACGCGGTAGATCAGTCCTTGCGGGATCACCGAGAAGATCGGATAGAAAACAGTGATCATCAGCCAGAGGCCGGGCATCTTGTCGGGCAGGAAAAAGAAGGCACGCGGTGCTTCGATGAGGGTGAGAAAGGCGGTGATGGCTCCTGTCAGCACGATGAAGCCGATGGCCAGCGGCACACTTGCAATCAAGGGCCCTTCGAGGAGTGAGCGCCAGCGGAAGCCCTTGGTGCGCATCAGAAGCAGGACGGCGATCACGAACAACAGGACGAACGCGCTCGGGATCCGGTTGGTCGACACCCAACCATACGCGACCGATGCGGCCATGGTCAGCGGTGCTGCGAGAAAGATCACGACGAACTCAGCCCACAGCATGATTGTCCGGGGCGTGGATGTTGAACTGGCTGTCGAGGAGGCGATCCGGGGCGGGCGGGATAGCGATGACATTGGTCTCAAACTCGTCAGGTGGGCATTGGCGTTGGTCGGGCTGTTCCATCACCAGAATGGACGCATTGTCATTCCCTCAGAATGAGGCAATGCTTCCATATCCGAGATGGGTTGTCTTGCTCTCAAATCAAGATACTGCGTGTCTTCACGAAACTCTACACGTGATGGTGATTTGTACGGGAGCAAGGAGTGCCGCTAGGGTTTGGGCAAGAGAAGCCGAGAGGAGAGGGTTCCTAATGTTGATCAAGAATCTGCCGAGTTGGGTCCTGCGCGAGAGTGCGGCCACGGACGAGCAAGTCTATCTCAATCGCCGAAATTTCCTGCGCGGCTCGTCCTTGCTGATCGGCGGTGTGTCCCTCACTCTGGCCGGTTGCAAGGGTGAGGCCGATATGGTGGTCGGTGGTGACATCAGCCAGACAACAGGAACGTCCGATTTTAAGGACCCGACGCTTGATCTCTATCCGGCCAAGCGCAATGAGGCCTACACCATCGCCCGTGCGATCACCAAGGAAGAGGTCAATTCGACCTACAACAATTTCTACGAGTTCGGTTCCCACAAGCAGATCGCGAAGGCTGCCCAGCGGATGGAGACGCGCCCCTGGACCATCACCATTGACGGGATGGTGGAGAAGGAGATGCAGCTCGACATAGACGATCTGATCCGCTCTGTGAGCCTTGAGGAGCGCCTCTACAGGCATCGCTGCGTCGAGGCATGGTCGATGACCATCCCATGGACCGGATTTGCCTTTGCGGAGCTTGTGAAGAAGGCCAAGCCCCTTTCGGGTGCCAAATATATCCAGATGGAGACCTTCCACAAGAGCATGTGGGCAAGCGGACAGCGACAGACCTGGTATCCGTGGCCCTATGTCGAAGGGGTGACCATGGAAGAAGCGATGAACGAAATGGCCTTTCTCGTCACTGGAGCCTATGGCAAACCGGCGGCCAAGCAGTTCGGGGCACCCTTGCGGCTCGCGTTGCCGTGGAAATATGGTTTCAAGTCGATCAAGTCGATTGTGCGTTTCACCTTCACCGACAAGCGTCCAGTCAGCTTCTGGGAGCAGTTGGCACCAAGCGAGTATGGCTTCTGGGCCAACGTTAATCCGGAAGTGCGCCATCCGCGTTGGAGTCAGGCGACCGAGCGTGTGCTGGGAACAGATGAGACGATCCCGACACAATTCTTCAATGGCTATGGTGAGCAGGTTGCCCACCTCTACAAGGAGCTTGGCAAGACCGAGATTCTCTATCGCTGAGTCTCAAGTGGCGGTGGTGACACGATCACTGCTCGCTCATCTGCGTTCTCTTCAGCCCCGTTTGCCACTCGCGAGCGGGGCTTTTCTTTTGCCTCGTCTTCTTATCAGGTGACGTTAGGGCAGATAAGTGGCTGAAGTCTGCGGATCATGCTTCGGCCGACGCTCGAGCTATGCAGAGAAGTGAGTGCAATCTGCTCTAAACAGCACAAAATTCCGATATTAAGCATGTATGATTTTTAGGCAGAAAAATATGAGATTAAAAATTAGGCAGCAAAGAGTCGAAATTCGTGCAAAGTCGCTGAAATCCGCCAATCCAAAAAAAAAGCCGGACAAGCGTCCGGCTTTGAAGTATTTTCCGTGGAAATCCACGGAGCAATCACCTTCCAGAGGGGAACAGCTGGCTACAATCATCATCACTGGGAGGAGTGTAGCAACGACAAATGCCTTCAGCTGAGCCGTATATGCCTATTATTTAGACGACTTTCAAGGAGTTAGGGCGCATATCTGTCATGCATAATTTACATAGCGTAAATCGGGCGTAAAAATGCCTTCAGGCTGGAGACTCCAACCCGAAAGAATTTTCGTAATTGCGCGTGTAAAGCGGATTAATAATGCCAGCTGGCAGCTTTTGAGAGCAGAAAATCCCGAATGGCGTTGATGCGCATCGAGTTGCGGAGCTCGGCTGCGTAGACGAAATAAGTTTCGAAGCTGGGCATTTCGACACTTGGCAACAGCTGCACCAGGTTGTCGCGGGGGTGGACAACATAGTCGGGGAGAATCGCAATGCCTGCCCCGCGCATCACCGAGCTGCGGATGCCGAGGATGTTGTTGACCTTCAGCGCCATGGTGCGCTTCTGCCCCGGAGGCATACCAGCCGTTTCCAGCCAGTTCATGTCACGCAGATAGTTGGGGTGCTTTTCACCGAAGCTGATCAGACGGTGCTCTTCGAGATCCGCCATGGACTTTGGCTGGCTGAACTTCTTGAGATAGTCCGGCGAGGCATACATGTGGAAGTGCACAGTGAAGAGCTTGCGCTGAATGAGATCGGGCTGGACCGGCTGATGCAGGCGAATGGCCACATCGGCTTCGCGCATGCCAAGGTCGAGTTCTTCGTTCTCCAGCAGCAGATTGAGCGAGATGCCGGGGTAAAGCTCGAGGAATTCCGGAATATGCTGGGTCACCCATGCGGAGCCAAGGCCAACCGTGGTGGTGAGGCGCAGCTCGCCGGTCGGCTTTTCCTTGGAGTCGGTCAGGTGTGTGCGCACCGTTTCCAGCTTCATCAGAACATCGTGGGCGGTGCGATAGAGCAGTTCGCCCTGCTCTGTCAGGATCAGGCCACGGGCATGGCGGTGGAAGAGCGTTACACCGAGATCGGCCTCAAGGGCGCTGACCTGTCTGGAAATAGCGGATTGGCTCATATGCAGCTTGTCACCAGCGTGAGTGAAGCTACCCGCATCTGCGGCCGCATGGAATATGCGAAGTTTGTCCCAATCCATATCGCTCTCCAATGGATTGCCCCTGAATCGAACCAGGGTCACCCATGTTTGGTGCCGTACTTTGATTCCTAAACCTTGCTATGCATTTAGGCTACGCCAGTCATGCGTAAACTGGCGTAGCCTATAGTCTAATAACATTGCAATGCAAATCAAAGCCCTGAGCGACTTATCCAACCATTTCCGACGTGAAATGCGTTATTATTCAGAGTCTTCGAGTTCGGCGAGGTATCTTTCCGCTTCGAGAGCAGCCATGCAGCCCATGCCGGCTGCCGTTACGGCCTGACGATATTTGTCGTCCGTCACGTCACCAGCGGCATAGACGCCGGGGATCGAGGTGGCTGTCGAATCGGCAGCGGTCCACAAATAGCCGTTGTTATTCATCTTGAGCTGGTCCTTGAACAGCTCGACCGCAGGCGCATGGCCAATGGCGACGAAAATGCCGTCAGCGGTGATCTCGGATACTTCGCCGGTCTTCACGTTGCGCAGCTTGGCGCCGGTGACGCTGGGGGGGAAACCCTGCTTGCCGATGAACTCATCGACCACCGTGTCCCAGATCACTTCAATCTTCGGGTTCTTTTCGAGCCGGTTCTGCAGGATCTTCTCGGCGCGGAATTCGTCACGGCGGTGAATGACGGTCACCTTGTCCGCATGGTGGGTCAGGTAGAGGGCCTCTTCCACGGCGGTGTTGCCGCCGCCGATGACGAGCACTTCCTTGCCGCGATAGAAGAAGCCGTCGCAGGTGGCGCAAGCCGAGACGCCGAAGCCCTTGAATTTCTCTTCGGTTTCAAGGCCAAGCCAGCGGGCCTGCGCGCCGGTGGCGATGATCACGCTGTCGGCGGTGTATTCGGTGCCGGAATCGCCCTTTGCCTTGAATGGGCGGGAGGACAGGTCGACCTCGGTAATGATGTCGGAGATGAGCTTGGTGCCGACGTTGGCAGCCTGTGCCTTCATCTGTTCCATGAGCCACGGCCCCTGGATCTCTTCGGCAAATCCCGGATAGTTTTCAATTTCGGTGGTGATGGTGAGCTGGCCACCTTCCTGCATGCCTGCAACAAGGGTGGGTTCGAGCATGGCACGGGCGGCATAGATCGCAGCGGTATAGCCAGCCGGACCAGAGCCAATGATCAAGACTTTGCTGTGCATTGGAGTTTCTTTCTTCGATAGGGTCGATTATCCGGGATCTCGGCCGTCGAGAATCCGTCGGTACCGAATTGCTTCAGTGGGTTTTTAGCAGATCCCGGATTTCATCTGCAATGAGTTCAGTAGAATCTATGGGGGCTCTGGTGCCGGTTTCAAGGGTACCATCGAAACGCTGGACACCCGGATGGGACACAAGGCGGTCGATGGTCGTCTTCATCTTGGCCGGAAAGTCGTCCGGCTCGAAGATGTAGATGGCAGCGCTGGTCGCCATGACGTCGGAGAGCATGGAATGCGAATCCGCCGTGACGATGATTGCGTCTGCCAAGGCCAGCATAGTGGGATAGGGGTTTGTGCCGGTGCCATCCCAGATCCAGTGAGGGCGGGGGAGCAGGGCCTGTTTCACCGCTGCCATGAGGTGCTTCGGGGTTCGCCGCGAAGGGGTCACCATGATCGAGACGTTCGCTGGTAAGTCCTTGATCAAATGGTCTGCAAGTCTGCGTGAGGCATGGGTGCCGAAGGCCGCCTTTGATGTGTCGCCTCCCAGTACGAGCGCCACGCGGGGGGCGGACAGGTGGTGCAGGGCCGAGGGGCCGGTGGTACGTGCTTCGCTCAGGATCTGCGGTGAGAGCCTGTGCGGCGCGGTCAGCGTGGGCCAGCACATTGGGGCCCCGGCGCTTGTCATGGATGGGAACCCAGATGAGATCGGCCTGAAGCGAGTCCGTGCGCGGGTCCTTCAGAAAGACCGTGATCGTCTTGGGGCTGATCTCCTTGAGCTTGCGCAGATAGGCCACAGTGCGACGACCTGACGCAATGGCGATGTCGGGAAAGGGGCCCTTGAGGGGCGAGCCTTCCCTGCCCGGAGCATCCTTTGGGGGAATCGGTCCCCAAGGCATCAACCACACCCAGGGCTTCTGTGGGGCAACCCGGCGCAGATCGATCTTGCCGCCCAATCGTTCAGCGACTCCAAGGCACTGATTCTCGTCTCCGGCCTTGCCATCACTCAATACCCAGATCGTGCGGTCCGTATCAGTCACCACGAGAGTGCCCCTTTTTGTGTGGATTTTTCGAATCATTCACAGGATTGTTAGTCTGTGTCGGAAATGCGAACAAAAATGTGTCGAAAGTTTCCATTCATAACCATTTGGGACTATTATAGGCCAGCCCGGCCATCCTGACATTCTCAATCGGCCCAGCGTCTCGCCCCATCAGCTCACCCCAAGTAGAGAGCGATTGCCTTGAAAGCAAGACTTGATCCCATTGACTGGAAAATCCTGAAGGAATTGCAGGACGACGGTCGTATCACCAACGTGGAACTGGCCCGCCGAGTGGGCATTTCCGCTCCTCCCTGCTTGCGCCGTGTTCGTGCCCTCGAAGAAGCTGGCATCATCAAGGGCTATCGAGCAATCGTAGACGAAAAGCAGGTCGGCTTTGATGTCACCGCCATCGCGATGGTCGGCCTGCATTCACAGGCCGAGGCCGATTTGGTGGCATTCGAGCAGCGGGTGCGTTCCTGGCCTCAGGTGAGGGAATGCTACATGCTTTCGGGCGATATCGATTTTATCCTGCAGTGCGTGGCGCCTGATCTTCAGGCCTTCCAGTCCTTTGTCATCAACGAGCTGACCGCTGCACCCAACGTGGATAGCGTGCGGACCTCGCTGACCATTCGTCAAAGCAAGAACGAGCCGACCGTACCAATTGACCTTGGCGATTGAGGCGCTTCCAAGCGCTTGCCTGTGCTGCCCGGCTGTGCCGTCTTGGTGCAGGGCGCGGTCAGGCGCCTACGGGGCCAGTGACCATATGGGCACAATGAAAAGGCGCGTTGGTTTCCAGCGCGCTCTTTTTCTTGCCTGATGTCCGGTTCCTGAGGGTCAGATATACTGGACCTTGAGGATTTCGTAGGACTTCGAGCCACCCGGTGCAGTGACTTCGACAGAATCCTCGGCTTCCTTGCCAATGAGGGCGCGGGCGATTGGCGAGGACAGGGAAATCTTGCCCTTGGACAGATCTGCTTCCATATCGCCAACGATCTGATAAGTCTTTTCCTCGTCGGTGTCCTCGTCCACGATGGTAACGGTGGCGCCGAACTTGATCTTGTCTCCGCTCATTTTGGAGACGTCGATAACCTCAGCGCGGCCGAGTTTGTCTTCGAGCTCTGCAATGCGGCCCTCGTTCAGGCTCTGCTGTTCCTTGGCGGCATGATATTCCGCATTCTCAGACAGGTCACCGTGAGCGCGTGCTTCGGAAATTGCTGCAATGATGCGCGGGCGTTCTTCGCCGCTGCGCATTTTCAATTCTTTTTCCAGAGCCTTATATCCGTCTGGCGTCATTGGGATTTTTTCCATAGCCTTAGGAAATCCTCCTGATAGGTCGGGGCAACACCCCGTATATAAAAGTTAAGCGCTCCGAAGGCTCCCCGCCTTCGGAACGCGATCGATTTTATTCCAGTGTCGAGAGCTCAAGCTGCTCTAACCGAGCGCTTTTTCCCTCCTAGTGGGAGAAATAGTCCTGCAGAGGCCGGACTTCAATGTTCCCAGTTCTGTAAGCTTCAATTCCCTGAGCCGCTGCCAAGGCACCGGCAACCGTCGTGTAGTAGGGTACTTTATGCAAAAGTGCGGCTCTGCGCAAATCCCGACTGTCGGAAAGTGCTTTTGCACCCTCGGTGGTGTTGAAGACGAGCTGCACTTCACCGTTTTTCAAAGCATCGACGATATGAGGGCGACCTTCAAGCATCTTGTTGATCTTTTCACACTCGATGCCATTCTCCGAGAGATAGCGCTGAGTACCACCGGTTGCGATGATCCGGAAGCCGATCTTCTTGAGGCGACGGACTGCTGCCAGAATTCGGGGTTTGTCGTCATTCTTGACCGAGATGAAAGCGGTGCCTGAGCTGGGTACCTTGGTGCCGCCGCCAAGCTGGGATTTGGCAAAGGCGATGGGGAAGTCCTTGTCGAGGCCCATGACCTCGCCGGTGGAACGCATTTCCGGGCCAAGCAGCGTATCGACGCCGGGGAAGCGGGCGAACGGGAAGACGGCTTCCTTGACGGCGATGTGGTCGAGCCTCTCGAACGTGAGGTCGAAGGACGCCAACTTCTCGCCGGTCATGACGCGGGATGCCAACTTGGCCACGGGCTTGCCGATGGTCTTGGCAACGAACGGTACGGTGCGCGAGGCGCGCGGGTTGACCTCGATGACGTAGATGTCACCATCCTTGACGGCGAACTGCACGTTCATCAGGCCGCCGACGTTGAGGGCAAGAGCCATCTCGCGGGTCTGGCGGGCCAGTTCGGCCTGTGTCTCGGCGGACAGGGAGTAGGGTGGCAGTGAACAGGCAGAGTCGCCCGAGTGGATCCCGGCTTCCTCGATATGTTCCATGATACCGCAGACGACCACGTCTTCGCCATCGCACAGGCAGTCGACGTCAACCTCAATGGCGCCAGACAGGTAGCTGTCGAAGAGCAGAGCGTTCTGCGCCAGAACGGCGTTGATCTGACCGGTCTTGTCGTTGGGATATTTGAGGCGTATGTCCGGCGGGACGAGTTCGGCCAGAGTCATCTGGATGTATTTCTCGAATGCGTCCGGGGTGCGGACAATTTCCATGGCCCGACCACCCAGCACATAGGACGGACGCACGACCACGGGGAAGCCGATCTGGTCGGCAACGATGCGGGCCTGTTCGATGGAATAGGCGATGCCGTTGCGCGGCTGCATCAGATCGAGCTTGTGCAGCAGCTTCTGGAAGCGGTCGCGGTCTTCGGCAAGGTCGATGGCGTCCGGAGAGGTGCCAAGGATCGGAATGTCCGCGTCCTGAAGGGCCTGCGCCAGTTTCAGCGGGGTCTGGCCACCAAACTGCACGATCACGCCTTCGAGGGTGCCGTTTTCCTGTTCCTTGCGCAGGATCTCGATCACGTCCTCAATGGTCAGCGGCTCAAAATACAGCCGGTCCGAAGTGTCATAGTCGGTGGAGACGGTCTCGGGGTTGCAGTTGATCATGATGGTTTCATAGCCGGCTTCGTTCATGGCGTAGCAGGCATGACAGCAGCAATAGTCAAACTCGATGCCCTGACCGATCCGGTTCGGACCACCGCCGAGAATGGCAACCTTCTTGCGGTCGGACGGGTTGGCTTCGCAAACCATCTCGCCATTGAAGGGCATCTCGTAGGTCGAATACATGTAGGCGGTTGGGGAGGCAAACTCGGCCGCGCAGGTATCTATGCGCTTGTAGACCGGGTGCACATCAAGCTCGCGGCGCAGTTTGGAGACCTTGGCAGCGCTCACGTTCGCCAGCTCGGCTAGGCGATTGTCGGAGAAGCCCATGCTCTTGAGTTTGCGCAGGTTGGCGGCATCGGTCGGCAAGCCATGGGCGCGGACGCGCTCTTCCATGTCGATGATGCCCTGCACCTGCTCGAGGAACCAGGGATCGAACTTGCTGATCTCGTGGATCTGATCGTGCGGCACACCAAGGCGCATGGCCTGTGCAGCCTTGAGCAGACGGTCCGGGGTCGGGCGTGCAAGGGCGGCGCGAATGGCGTTCTTGTCATCACCCTGACCAAGGCCGTCGATTTCAACCTCGTTGAGGCCAGTGAGTCCGGTTTCGAGGCCGCGCAGGGCCTTCTGCAGGGATTCCTGGAAGGTGCGGCCGATAGCCATGACTTCGCCGACGGATTTCATCGCGGTGGAGAGCAGGGGCTCGGCACCGGGGAATTTCTCAAAGGCAAAGCGTGGGATTTTGGTGACCACATAGTCAATGGACGGCTCGAACGATGCCGGGGTTGCGCCGCCGGTGATGTCGTTAGCGAGTTCATCAAGGGTATAGCCGACGGCGAGCTTGGCGGCGACTTTGGCGATGGGGAAGCCCGTTGCCTTGGAGGCCAGCGCCGAGGAGCGCGACACACGCGGGTTCATCTCGATGACGATCAGGCGGCCGTTCTCCGGATTGACCGAAAACTGGACGTTCGACCCGCCGGTTTCTACGCCGATCTCGCGCAGAACCGCCAGCGAGGCGTCGCGCATGATCTGGTATTCCTTGTCGGTGAGGGTCAGGGCCGGTGCGATGGTGATCGAGTCGCCGGTATGGACACCCATCGGGTCAAGGTTTTCAATCGAGCAGATGATGATGCAGTTGTCGTTCTTGTCGCGAACGACCTCCATCTCGAATTCTTTCCAGCCGATGATGCTCTCTTCAACCAGCACTTCGGTAGTCGGGGAGGCATCAAGCCCGGTCTCGATGATGTCGAGATATTCTTCTCGGTTGTAGGCAACACCGCCACCGGTGCCGCCCATGGTGAAGGACGGACGGATGATGGCGGGAAGGCCGACGACTTCGAGAGCCTCAAGGGCTTCGGGGATGTTGTGCGCAAGGCGCGAGACCGGGGTGTCTAGGCCGATCTTGGTCATGGCTTCGCGGAAAAGCTCACGATCTTCTGCCTTGTCGATGGCTTCGGCGGTCGCACCAATCATCTCGACATTGTATTTCTGCAGCACGCCCATCTTGCGCAGCGACAAGGCGCAGTTGAGTGCGGTCTGGCCACCCATCGTTGGCAGCAGCGCGTCGGGGCGCTCCTTCTCGATGATCTTGGCGACGATTTCCGGGGTGATCGGCTCGATGTAGGTGGCATCGGCCATTTCCGGATCGGTCATGATGGTCGCTGGATTGGAGTTGACCAGAATGACTCGATATCCTTCCTCTTTGAGTGCCTTGCAGGCTTGTGTGCCCGAATAGTCGAATTCGCAGGCCTGGCCGATGATGATCGGGCCGGCGCCGATGATGAGGATGGATTGAATGTCGTTCCGCTTTGGCATCTTGTCTCGCGCTCATGTCAAGGCACAGGCACCCGCGATTTTCGCCTTTTCGGCTTGTGACGTGGGGGCCCGGGCCGATGCTGGTCGGGGTGTGCAGATGAGATTTGGATCGCTATAGCGAACTATCGCTCATATTGCCAGAGCCAGCCGCGTTTTTTTTGGCTCATACCTGCAAATTTTCATCTGCTCTGTGTCTTTGGAGTGTTGTGCTCGTCAAAGAAGGGCGATGGTTAGGCGAGATGTTTGGTGAGATGCCGGGCGAGATGTCTGCCTATTGTGAAAAGTGATCGAAACACGCGTGGTATAATTTTGTTGAATGATCCTGCGCGCCCAAGTCCGATCAGGGGGGGCCACCCCATGCCTCTCGCCCTCGTTTTGGGGGATTATTCGAGGTTGGGGTCGCTCGGATCGACGATCTGGCTCAGATCCAGTTTGCTGATGTTGGAGCCGTCATAGTCGCTGATACCGACCGACAGCGCATAACAGGCCAGTCGGACGGATTTCGGAATGGTAACGGCTTTGCCTTCCCGCTTGCCCTTTTCGTAATACTGGATCATGCGTTTCTTCAAACCCAGCAGGTCGGCTGCGTCTTTTTGCTTCAGGCCCATGCTCCGTCTCCACGCCCGAAACTGGTCGGGGAGCATGACTTCGGAGTCGGCTTTTTTATCGTCTTTTGGCACGGCACAAACTTTTTGCGCAAAAATTGCGCTTTTGTGTTGACATAAACGCACAATGTGCACATATAGGTCTATGTAAGCGCACTAAGTGCAGTTGATTTGATCCTAATTAAGCTCAGGCTTGATCGAAAAGCAATCAATTTCATGCTGCTTTTGAGTGTGATGATAGGCGGGGTTGGAAAACCCATATTTACTGGAGAATCCCAATGTTGGCTGATCTTATGCTGAGCCGTGAAACCTTGGGCGTCAATCGTCGGTGTGATGTCCACAAGCACGCGGTTGTACGCCACGGCTTTCTGCGCTTCTGGCGCAAGCTCGTCGGTTAAACACCCAATAGGTTTCGGGCCTAGGTCCGGAACGAATAAAAAGCTCACTTAAGAAGAAGGCTCGCATCGTGCGGGCCTTCTCTTTTTTTATGGCTGTTTTTTTGTGTTTGTCGCGCGCTTCATGGTGGGTCTTTCGCCCAATTGGTTCTTTGTCGTCGAGGTGATTGTCAGAGGGTGCAAATCCTGTTGCGTCCAATCAAAAGCTGTTCCATGGTGCGCCATGGGATGAAAGGGCGGAGTTCTGCCCCGTGGGGTGCTAGGCAACGACAGGAATGGGGCATATATGCGCTGGCGTGGACGAAGAGAGAGCAGCAACGTAGAAGATCGACGGGGACAGACTTCCGGCAATTACACCGGGGGCCGGATGCGGCTACCCATCGGCGGAAGACGAAAGGGCGGTCCGAGCCTGATCGTGCTGATCATCATCGGCGGGGTTCTGTGGATGATGGGGGTTAGCCCGTCAACCATCCTTTCGATGCTGATGGGCGGTGACATCGTCATGCCGCAACAGACCCAGACAACACAGACGACCCGAACCACAAACACGCAGCGGTCGGCGGCTGAAGAGGAAATGGCCTCATTCGTCAAGGTGGTGCTGGCTGAGACCGAGGATGTTTGGGGGCAGATTTTCAAATCGGCTGGACAGACCTATCCCGAACCGTCACTGGTGCTGTTTTCCGGGCAGGTGCAATCGGCCTGCGGGTTTGCGTCCGCAGCAACTGGCCCCTTCTATTGCCCCGGCGACAAGAAGGTCTATATCGACCTTGATTTCTACAATGAGCTGAAGACGCGCTTTGAAGCGCCGGGCGATTTTGCCCAGGCCTATGTCATCGCGCACGAGGTCGGCCATCACATCCAGAATCTCACCGGCGTGTTGCCGAAATTCAACGAGATGCGGCGGTCGATGTCGACGGTGGAAGCGAACCAGATGTCGATCCGGGTGGAGCTTCAGGCCGACTGCTATGCGGGCGTCTGGGGTTATTATACAAACCAGAAGGGGCTTCTGGAGCGCGGAGATCTGGACGAGGCGCTCAATGCTGCAACCCAGATCGGGGATGATGCCCTGCAGAAGCGGACACAAGGCTATGTCGTGCCCGACAGCTTCAACCATGGCACCTCCGCCCAGCGCAAGAAATGGTTTCAGCGTGGCTATGAAGCGGGCAAGGTGAGCGCCTGCGACACTTTCTCGGTGGCCAATCCTTAAGATGGAATGGTGTTTCGAGAGCAATAAAAAACCGCCGGACCATCGGTCTCGGCGGTTTTCAAGTCTTTAGGACTGGGTGCCCGGATTACTCGGCGACCTGCTCCATGCCCTTGCTGGCGCGGATGAGGTTGAGGAAGCGGGTGAACAGATAGTGGCTGTCCTGCGGGCCCGGCGAAGCCTCAGGATGGTACTGAACCGAGAAGATCGGTTTGCCATCCACGGCAAGGCCACAGTTGGAGCCATCGAACAGGGAGACGTGGGTTTCGCTGACGCCTTTGGGCAGGCTGTCGCCATCCACCGCAAAGCCGTGGTTCATGGAGGTGATTTCCACCTTGCCGGTCGTCTTGTCCTGCACTGGATGGTTGGCACCATGATGGCCCTGATGCATCTTGGTGGTCTTGCCGCCAAGGGCAAGTGCCAGCATCTGGTGACCAAGGCAGATGCCGAATAGCGGAATGCCCGCGTCGATCACGGCCTTGATGGCGTCAACGGCATATTCGCCGGTTGCAGCCGGATCGCCCGGGCCGTTTGACAGGAACACGCCGTCCGGTTTCAGAGCCAGAATTTCCTCGCCGGTTGCCGTGGCCGGAAGAACGGTGAGTTTGCAGCCTTCGCGAGCGAGCAGGCGCAGGATGTTCCGCTTGATACCGAAGTCGATTGCGACCACATGGAAAGCTGCTTCTTTCTGGGTGCCAAAGCCTTCGTCCCAGACCCATGGGGTCTCGGTCCATGCATAGGCTTCGTCTGCGGTGACATCCTTGGCAAGGTCGGCTCCGACGAGACCATTCCAGCCAGCGGCTTCGCGCTTGAGTGCCTCGACGTCGAACTTGCCATCCGGTGAATGGGCGATCACGGCATTGGCGAGACCCTTCTCGCGGATGTGAGCGGTCAGCGCGCGGGTGTCGATGCCTGCGATGCCGATGATGCCGCGGCTTTTCAGCCAGGCGTCGAAATGGCGGCTTGCGCGGTAGTTGGACGGCTCGGTGATATCGGTCTTGATCACTGTGCCACGGACACCGCTGGTGCTTTCCATATCGATGGTCTCGACATCTTCGTCATTGGTGCCGATGTTGCCGATGTGGGGGAACGTGAAGGTGACAATCTGTCCGGCATAGGAGGGATCGGTGAGGATCTCCTGATATCCGGTGATGGCGGTGTTGAAGCAGACCTCAGCCACTGCGGACCCGGTGGTGCCAATGCCCTGACCCTCGATGACGGTGCCGTCGGCCAGCACCAGAAGCGCGGTCGGCTTGATCTCGTCCCAAGGAGCGGGAGCGGAGGCCTGAAGAGATGCGGATTGAGCCATAGCCAAATGTGTCCTGAGTAGAAAGTCCAAGGGTAGCCGCATTCCATTGCCGATCGCTCCTTTTGGAGGCGACCGCCATCTTGCGATTTATCAAGGGAAGCGTCTGTTCTCAGACCTGATCATCTAGGGCAAAAGAGGGCATGGGTCAATGTTGGTGCGAGGCAGCGTTAAAAAATAGTTTCCATTGCTGGCGGCAATATGCGATTTTAGGCCCTTATTGAACGCTGAGAAGCGAGTCCGGTCTGTCCGATGTCATGATGCTGTTCCTTGTCTCGGGATGACTGCTGACTTGCCTCTAGCGTAAAGTGGCTGTATTGAGCTGTGTGTTTGATTTGAAGATTGTGGCCGTTCAATTGAGTGGACTACGGCACCACATCTTATTTGCGAGACTGGGATCATCGACGCCTATGGGCCATCCCACTCCGAACCGAAATCAATGAAAGGCCTTTTATGCGCGAGCGGATTAATGAAAGCCTGACGGAAGCTATCCGACAACAGGACAAGCGCCGTATGGCGACCCTGCGGCTGGTGAATGCGGCCCTCAAGGATCGCGATGTAGAGGCACGGTCTCAGGGAAGCGATCGCGTCTCTGATGAGGAAGTGCTTCAGATTCTGGCCAAGATGGTCAAGCAACGCGACGAATCGATCCGTACCTACGAAGAAGCCGGGCGTCTTGAACTTGCCGAGCAGGAAAGAGACGAGCGGTCGATCATTCTTGAATTTCTGCCCCAGCAGATGGAAGAGTCGGAAGTCAACGCCACCTGTGCCAAAGCCGTTGAAGAGCTGGATGCGGACGGGCTGCGCGACATGGGCAAGGTGATGGCGCATCTGAAGGCGCATTATCCCGGCCAGATGGATTTTGGCAAGGCAAGCTGCATCGTCAAGGATCTGCTTCGCTAGCCTGTGCCTTTCAGACCATATCAATCTCACCAATGGCTCCCCCATCGGGAGCCATTGTGCTTTTCCAAGATCTGATTATATGATGATGATCATGTCGCTTGAACTGTTTCCCTTCGAGCCGGTTGGTGCTCTGCACTGCTTGGCGAAACGGTACGGTCAGGGGCGGCTGTCGTCAATGGGTGGATCCCGGTTGCGCCAATGAAATATCCGCAGAACCTTCTCGAAGAGATCCGGGACCGGATCCCCGTTTCCGACGTGGTCGGGCGCAAGGTCAAACTGCGTCGGCAGGGGCGGGAATTTGCAGGCCTGTCACCTTTCAACAAGGAAAAGACCCCCAGCTTTTTCGTCAATGACCAGAAGCAGTTCTACCATTGCTTCTCGTCTGGCAAGCACGGCGACATCTTCCGCTTTCTGATGGAGACCGAAGGGCTCAGCTTCCCTGAAGCCGTCGAGGCTCTGGCCGCGCAGGCCGGTGTCGTGTTGCCTGACCCGGACCCGCAGGTGCAGCGCCGCGAGCGGGAGCGGGCGAGCCTTTATGACATCATGGAGATGGCGACGCGCTATTTCCAGCTGCAGTTCAGCTCGGACTATGGCCGGGAAGCACGGCTCTATGCCCAGAACAGGGGATTGAAACCCGAGACATTAAAGACCTTCCGCGTCGGCTTTTCCGTCAACAGTCGCGATCATCTTAAGAGCTATCTGCTCGAGCGTGGCGTCAGCGAGCAGGACATGCTCGACACGGGCCTTGTGATCAAGCCTGATGACGGGCGGGCGACCTATGATCGCTTCCGCAATCGCCTGATGATCCCCATCGAGGACGAGAAGGGACGGGTCGTGGCCTTTGGTGGTCGAACGCTCGACCCGGATGGCAAGCCGAAATATCTCAACTCGCCGGAAACCAAGCTCTTCTTCAAGGGCACGATGCTGTTCAACGCCAATCGAGCGCGGCAGGCGGCCTATGAGGCCAATTCGGCGATTGTAGTCGAGGGCTACATGGATGCGATTGCCCTCCATCAGGTCGGCATCAAGCACGTGGTCGCCTCGCTGGGCACGGCCTTCACCGAGCAGCAGATTGCCCGCATGTGGCGCTTTTCCAACGAGCCCTACATCTGTTTTGACGGTGACCGTGCCGGACGACAGGCCGCCCATCGGGCCATTGAACGCATTCTGCCCAGCCTCAAGGCTGGCTACTCCTTCCAGTTCGTCTTCCTGCCCAACGGGCAGGATCCGGATGATCTGGTTCGGCAGGGCGGAGCAGAGGCTTTCGGCGAGGTGCTGAGGTCGGCCAAGCCGCTGTCTGAAGTCATCTGGGAACGGGAGCTTGAGGCCCAGCCGGTGGACACGCCGGAGCGCAAGGCTGCCTTTGAAAAACGGATCGAGGATCTGCTGCGCCTGATCAAGGAAGAGCGGGTTCAGCGGCAATATCAGATGAGCTTCAAGTCCGCACTGTCCAATCTGTTCTGGCAGCAGGAACGCGCGCGCCGAGATCAGAACCGCAATCGCTATTTCACTGGCGGTGGGGCTCGGGCCGGGCAGGGAGCCGGGCCATCTTCGGCCATTCAGGCCTCGGGCAATGTCTCACGGGTGCCCGAAGAGGGGCAGTCGACAGAGTATGAGAATTGTCTCATCGGCCTGTCGATCCACATGCCCTATCTGTTCGAGCAGTTCGCCGAGCAGATACTGGCGCTCCCCTTCCAGAAGAGCAGCCTTGAGGCTTTCAAGTTTGTGCTGTCCCATCTGGTGTTTGACAAGAGGGCGCGGACCTATTCGGACATCTATAAGGAATGCCCCGCTGATCTGATGGATTTGCTTGATGACATGCATGGTATGGAAGTCCGTGATCCGTCGGGCAAGGTGACCCAGCCATGGGGATGGCGGCTCGCCGGGCGCCAGCGCGTGCATCAGCTTGCCTATGGGCCATCGCGGCTGTTCCTTGAACGGCTGTTCCAGTCCTATCTCAATGTGTTGGAAGTCAGGGAGATCGAGAAGGACCTGCAACGCGAAATGGCCCAACTGTCCGGTGCCGTGAGCGAAGACATGTTTGCGCGCATTCAGTTTCTGACCAACGAGGTGCACCGCCGCAGGGAAGAAAATCTGCGCGAGGAACATGAACTGAGCGAACTTTACAATCAGATGAAGGCGGCGGGGGTGAAAGCCAATCTGGAAGACGTTCTGGCCGAGTTGGGCCGGAGTTATGTCGATTGAGGCCTGTACGTCAATCTGCCTGATCGGGGTGTCATCAGAGCGACTGCTTTCGGTTGCTGAGATTCGTGCGAATCAGTCATCGCGAGACTGAAGTGATAAGCGAATCACGGCAAAAAGGACCGAAATTGGCCTGTAACTGCCTGAAAATGATTCGAAAATTCGGATAAATCGAAATTTTTCGTACCCTTGGGGTTGCCGAATCGAATCGCTGCGCTAAATATCATGGATCGGCAGCCAATAGCGCCAAATGTCAAGCTGGCGAGGGAATAATCGATTGCTGCTTACATAATCAACACGATCTGATGCTGGAGACCTCACGGTCTGGCCGGCCTTGTTGTGTGTGGAAAGCTTTTTGCAGGGAAAGCAGACGCATGGAGCGGGTTTCGGTTAAGGGGCATTTAACGCTCTTTTCTGTAGAAAGATCAGGAAATCCTGAAAGATCATGTGTTTGCGCAGGTCAGGCAGGCAAACGCATGAAACAAGTATCCGCGAGAATGGGTGACGTTCCGGAGCCATGGTCCGGTTGGTGCATCCTTGGAGACAGGAATGGCAAGTAAGGCTACACAGAACGACGACAAGAGCACCAGCGAAGGCGAAAACTCCGATGCGCCGCTTCTCGACATGACTGCATCTGCCGTCAAGCAGATGATCAAGACTGCCAAGAAGCGCGGATATGTCACCTATGATGAGCTGAATGAAGTCTTGCCGTCGAAGAAGTCTCCTCGGAGCAGATCGAAGACACGATGTCCATGTTGTCCGACATGGGGATCAACGTCATCGAATCCGAAGAAGCCGAAGACAATGACAACGACAACGACAACGACAATGACTCACAGAGCGACTCCACCGATCTAGTCGAATCCAAGTCCTCTACGGCCGTGGCCAAGACAACGACCGGCAAGGAGCCGACCGATCGTACGGACGATCCGGTGCGCATGTATCTGCGCGAGATGGGGTCGGTCGAGCTGTTGTCGCGCTGAGGGCGAGATCGCCATTGCCAAGCGCATCGAGGCTGGCCGCGAGGCAATGATCGCGGGCCTGTGCGAAAGCCCGCTGACCTTCCAGGCCATCATCATCTGGCGCGACGAACTTGTCGAAGGCAACATCCTTCTGCGCGACATCATCGACCTTGAAGCCACCTATGCAGGGCCGGGCAACGAGGAAGAGGACGACAGCGACGAAGAGGGCGATGAGAGCGAAACCGCCGCGACCACCGAGGTCAACGGTGCCGCTGCTGCGCCTGCTGCCGCCGCTCCCGCTGCTGCCAAGGCTGAGCCATCGTCCGATGAGCCGTCTGCTGATGGTGAAGCGACCGAAGGGGAAGGCGAGGGCGAAGACGACGAAGATGAGGATGATCTCGAGAACAACATGTCCCTTGCGGCCATGGAAGCCGAGCTGAAGCCGAAAGTGCTCGTCATCTTCGACCAGATCGCAGAAGACTACAAGAAACTGCGCCGTCTGCAGGATCAGCTGGTTGAGAACCGCATGGCCGCCAAGGCCTCGTCGCCCAATCAGGAGCGCCGTCATCACAAGCTGAAGGAAGACATCATCGTTGAGGTGAAGAGCCTGTCTCTGAACCAGAACCGTATCGATGCGCTGGTCTCCCAGCTTTATGACATCAACAAGCAGCTTGTTGCCCGCGAAGGTCGCCTGTTGCGTCTGGCTGAGGCCTATGGCGTCAACCGCAGCGAATTCCTCAAGCAGTATCAGGGGCACGAGCTGGATCAGAGCTGGT